>NZ_JAUBOQ010000118.1:0-1158 GCF_036700325.1 Microcoleus sp. Z1_B2 | reverse complement strand
CAGGGTAAGCTCATCTAATTTGGTATAATATGAACTTGACAAAGTTAACAAAATAAGCATAAGAGACTGTGTAGACAGCACACTTGACTCCTAACACAGATCAGTGAGATGACAGTAATACTGTAGTTGAAAATCTCAAAAAATACCCTATATGTTTCAAGGCTTTGACAACAAAACTGCCGATACTCAGAAAAATTTTCCTCCTGAGAGAAAGCTAACAGAAGTGGCAGATATCGCTTGTATTCAAAAAAGTTTAGTTCAGCACTTCCAAGATATTAAAGATCCCAGAGTGGAGAGAACGAAGAAACATCAACTCACAGATATCTTAGTAATTGCGATTTTAGCAGTAATTGCTGGAGCGCAAGGATGGGAAGACATGGAAAATTATGGCATTAGCAAAAAACAGTGGTTAGAAAAGTTTTTGGCATTACCTCACGGTATTCCCTCTGATGACACTTTTCGTCGGGTATTTGAGTTTATTAACCCAGAAGAATTGAATCGTTGTTTTCTTCAATGGGTAGAAACCCTTGTCACCAAGATGGGAGGAGAAATAATCCCCATAGATGGGAAGACCATTAGGGGTTCGTATGACCGAAATCAAGGTAAATCGGCACTCCATATTATTAGTGCCTGGTCGAGTGAACAACGTTTAGTTTTGGGACAGATGAAAGTAGAAGATAAATCTAATGAAATTACTGCTATTCCTGCATTATTAGAATTACTGGATATCACCGGTTCCATTATCACTATTGATGCAATGGGGACACAAACAGAAATTGCCAAAAAGATTATCGACAAGAAAGGAGATTACGTTTTGGCGCTCAAGGCAAATCATCCCACTCTCTACAATCAGGTTCAAGAATGGTTTGAAACAGCTTCTTCTCAGCAATTTCAAGGCATTGATGTCAGTTATGAAAAACGCATCGAAAAAGGACACCATCGCCGAGAAATTCGTCAAGTCTGGTCGGTTCCGGTTTCTGCAATTAATCATCTTTATCAACCCCGATTATGGGCAGGACTTCAAAGCGTTGTCATGGTTGTACGAGTCCGTCATCTCTGGAACAAAACTACCCGTGAGGTGCAATTTTATTTGACTTCTTTACACAGTAATGCTCAACTTATTGGTCTGGCTATCCGAAAACATTGGGGTATTGAAAA
>NZ_JAUBOQ010000117.1:0-1188 GCF_036700325.1 Microcoleus sp. Z1_B2 | reverse complement strand
GGGAGCATCCCGATTTTGTAAAAGTGCTATCCAGAGAGGATAATAGGTAGAGCGTCAACGGAAGCGTGAACTGCATTTGTAGGAGGAGTGGCTATGACCCCTGAACAGAAGGAGCGTTTAAAAGCTTGTGCTGCTGAGATTGCCGAGATTATGTACACAAATACTCCGGTCTCAGAATTATCAAGTCTGGAAACAATCGAAAAGCATATTCGAGAGCAATGGCTAGAATTAGTCGGGCCCGAGGTTGGTTTTTTTTTATCAAACAGGCAACAGGAACAGAATCAGGACGGTCTCGCACAGTAAAAAGTTGCATTGGTAAGCTAATAATTACTGAAAAACAAGCCGAAAAATTGGGAGTCAAAAAATCTACTCGTTTAGCTCCATTATTTGAAAAATGCTGCCTCCGTCAGGTGGCTAATCTCTCTTATGAGAAAGCTGAGAGTGAAATAGAAGCCCAGACGGGAGTGCATATAGGTCACACTTGTTTACACCGATTAGTGGAAAAGCAAGAATGGGCGTCCAGAATAGCTACTTCGGAGGTAAAGGAAACCAGTGTGGATGGGGGGAAAGTGCGTCTGAGAAAAGAAGAGGGAGAGGGCAGTCACTGGCTTGACTATAAGGCTGTGCGACTGCACGACAGTTATTACGGGGCATTTTTTCTTGACAATCAAGCGTTAATTAATTATGTGAACAGTCAGCCTTTATCAGAGGTACTAACCTGTTTGGGGGATGGTCATGATGGCATTTGGAATATTATTGTCCAGTTGAATCCTGACGGGGCGCGGCGGGAAATTTTAGATTGGTATCACTTAGTTGAAAATCTATGTAAGGTCGGTGGCTCGTTGAAGCGTCGGGCGCAGGGTAAGGAGTTTCTGTGGCAAGGACGAGTCGAGGAAACCATCAATTTATTTAAGTCTTGCCGTCAAAAACAAGCCCAGAACTTTTGTGCTTATTTGGAGAAGCATCGTCGGCGGATTGTTAACTACGAGCAATTGTCAACACAAAAGGTTTGCTCGATCGGTTCCGGAGCTGTAGAGTCGGCAGTAAAACAAATTGATAGAAGGTTGAAAATTTCAGGAGCGCAGTGGTTGATGAAAAATGTTAATCAAATGCTTAAGCTTCGGTGCGCCTACCTTAACGGATCAATATCCGTTTGATGATCAAAAGCGCAAAACCGGGATGCTCCCA
>NZ_JAUBOQ010000116.1:0-1190 GCF_036700325.1 Microcoleus sp. Z1_B2 | reverse complement strand
TAAGTAGGTAGGCGTAAAAAAACCAAATCATGTTAAGATAAGTAAACACTCAAGATTTGATTTACAAAATCAACAAATATGGGCGCACGTTTAAGAGTATTTCTCAATGAAGAAGAAGACCGAACACTATTTGAATTGAGGACAGCAACAACAGTACCTCAAAAAGTAAAAGATCGAGCACAAATTATTAGATTGAACTCCCAGGGATGTTATGTAGAGGAGATAGCAGCTCATTTTAAGTGTAGAGAGCAAACAATTAGAGAAGTAATTCATCGGTGGGTGAAAATGGGTTTGGCAGGATTATGGTCAACCAAAGGCAGAGGGGTCAAACCCAAATGGAAAGAATCAGACATTGTTCATCTAGAAGAATGTCTCAAAAATGAACCACGCAGATATAATAGTCGTCAACTTGCTCAAAAATTAGAACAGGAACGCGGCGTCAAATTAAGCCCTGACAGATTAAGACGCATCCTCAAAAAAAAAAGATTATTTGGAAACGAACCCGACCAAGCCATAAAGACAAACAAGACCCATTACAACGCTCGATAAAACAGGCAGATCAAGATATGTTAGAGTTGGCAGCGGCGGCGGGAGAAATCGATCTGAAATATCTGGATGAATCAGGTTTTTGCTTGTGGAGTTCCACTGGATATACCTATTACCCAATTGGAGCGCAAAAACGGCTAGAGCAAACGAAACGAAGGGGTCGAAGACTTAGTATTTTAGGCTTGCTACAGCCGTGTGTCAGTTTCGCGTATGGGTTGGCGGTCGGGAGTTTTAGCAGCAAATCATATATCACTATGATGGAAAATGAAGCACAACAAGCTGAGCTGGAAATGAAATTAACTGGACGGATCAGAGTGATAATTCAAGATAATGGTCCCATACACAAATCCCTGGATGTCCAACAAAAATGGTCTCAGTGGGAAAGCCAGGGATTGTATATTTTCTTTCTCCCTAAATACTGTTCAGAAATGAACAAGATTGAACTGGAATGGCAACAACTTAAAAATCATGAACTGGTCGGAAAAATGTTTGAAGATGAACTCGCTCTTGCCTACGCAGTAATGGATGGAATTGAAGCGAGAGGGCGACGAGGAAATTATACAACTAATCGCTTTAAATTCAGTTCCAATTCTAGTTGTTAACATTTCTTTACTTACCTTTGTTTTTTTATACCGACCTACTTA
>NZ_JAUBOQ010000115.1:0-1348 GCF_036700325.1 Microcoleus sp. Z1_B2 | reverse complement strand
CCCAACTCAGTCGAAGGCACCTTAGCCTATATGTCACCCGAACAAACCGGGAGAATGAACCGCACCCTCGACTACCGCACAGACTTTTATTCCCTTGGTATCACATTCTATGAAATGCTGACTGGGAAATTGCCTTTCGGCAGCAACGACCCCTTAGAAATAGTTTACAGCCACATCGCCGTTCAACCAATATATCCCCATCAAATCAATTCACAAATACCTGTCGCCCTTTCAGAGATAGTGATGAAATTGATAGCCAAAAATGCCGAAGATAGATATCAAAGTGCGACCGGATTGTTAGCAGACTTAGAAATTTCTTTGCATCAGTTAGAAGCCACCGGACAAATTACCGAATTCATCCCCGGACGCTTAGATATTCTCAGCCAGTTGTTGATCCCCCAAAAATTGTACGGTAGAGAACAACAAGTCAACGAACTATTAGCAGCATTTGAACGTGTAGGGTCGGGATCACCCAAATCTTTGCCACCCAACCTAAATACAGAAAAACCCGCCCGCCCCAATGCAGAAACTCTTTCAGCCCCATCTTTTCCACCAAACCAAAATACAGAAAAATTCGCCCATTGCCAAAGCGAATTAATGCTAGTATCAGGATACTCAGGCATCGGTAAATCCGCCGTAGTCAACGAAATTAGCAAACCAATTACCAGGTCAAAAGGTTACTTCATCAGCGGCAAATTTGACCAATTAAAACGCAACATTCCTTATGCCTCATTAATCCAAGCATTTAACTCCTTGCTGCGGCAATTGCTAACCGAAAGTGCACTTTCATTAGAAATATGGCGCACTAAAATTTTAACAGCAGTGGGAACAGAGGGCCAAGTAATTGCCGACGTAATTCCCAAAGTTGAATTAATCATCGGCAAACAGCCAGAAGTCCCAGAACTCGCCCCTATAGAATCCCAAAATCGATTCAATCGGGTATTCAAAGAATTTATTCGCGTTTTCGCCCAAAAAGAACACCCCCTAGTTATCTTTTTAGACGATTTGCAGTGGGCAGATTCAGCAACATTAAAGTTGATGCAAATACTAATAACTGACCCTGACCAGGAATATTTGCTGCTAATCGGTGCCTATCGAGACAATGAAGTTAGTCCGACCCACCCCTTAATTCAGACCGTAGAAGAACTTGAAAAAACTGGTACAATAGTCAACAATATCGTGTTGCAACCGCTTGATTTAGCAAATGTGACGGAATTAGTCACTGAAACACTTAACACTTGCACAGAAAAAGTAACAAATATAGCCGATTTAATCTGGAATAAAACGGGTGGCAATCCTTTTTTCTTGACCCAATTACTCCAAGCACTTTATCAAGACTCTCTTTTAA
>NZ_JAUBOQ010000114.1:0-1508 GCF_036700325.1 Microcoleus sp. Z1_B2 | reverse complement strand
GGTAAGGATTCAGGTCAAAAAAACTTCAGTGTCAAAAGCTGGTAAAATAAACGAATGAAAAAGCCCGCAGCCACCAGAGAGCAGAAAAAAACCGAAATCCAGCAGTTGAGCCAAGCTGAACTGGTGGAAATGGTACTGGGGCTGCAAAAAATTATTGAAGAATTACAAGAAAAACTAGCCATTGCTACGGGGAAAAGTCGAACCACCAGTCAGACTTCATCAAAGCCCCCATCAACGGATCTGATCCAAAAATCAGAGAAACCAACAGTCCAACCAGAAGCAGACCAAAAAAAGAAACCAGGTGGACAACCAGGTCATCCCGGGAAAACCCGAAAAGGGTTTGCACGAGTAGACAGAACCGAAATTAGCTCACCCGACATCTGTCTCAATTGTGGCAGTAAAGAATTAAGTGAAGTAATTAACATTCATAGACAGCAAGTAGCAAGTCTAGTAGCAAAACCAATCGAAGTTGTTGAATATCAAACACAATCGTGTAAATGCCTCGAATGTGGTGCAGTAGTTAGAGGAGAACCACCCCGGGGAATAGTTCCAGGACAAGACTTGAGCGTTAATCTCCAAGCGCTCTTAGTCTGGCTTGGCAATTATGGACATCTTTCCTACGCCAAGCTGACTGAATTGTTGTGGGAACTCGGCAGGATAGAAGTGTCCGTAGGAACACTCCAAAAAACCAATCAACGAGTAGCAGCAGCAGTCAAACCAGCGCTCAAAGCACTGTGGGAATGGGCACCTCTTCAATCAAATGTTCATGTAGATGAAACACCGTGGTGTGTCATGGGAGTCAAAGAATGGCTATGGACGGCTAGTGGAGAAGGATTCTGTTTATTTCATGCGGCAGATACCAGGGGGCGCGTGGAATTGGAAACCATGCTGGGCAAAGAGTTTGCTGGAGTCTTAAGCTCAGATGATTTCAGCGTTTATAATGGCGGGAACATCGCAGCCCAACAGAAGTGTCTGGCTCATTTACGACGGCATTTCAAGAAGGTGCTGGGACTTCCCGGCAACAATAATGCAGCAGTCGCTCAAATATTTCTGTCATTAATTGATGAAGCTTTTAGAGCCCATGAGTCCTGGCGAAACACGAAGGATAAACTCACCTACGACTCCTGGGCAACTGATTTCAAAATACGATTGAATAAAGCCCTTGCCACTTGGTTGAACCAAGTTGGTTATGCCGCAGGTCTGTTACTAAAATCCTTACGGGATAAGGCAGAACAATGGTGGTATTTTCTCACTGACCCCTCGGTTCCTCCGGATAATAATTTAGCAGAACGTTCCCTACGCCTAGCTGTAACGAAACGGAAAGTGTCTGGTGGCTCTCGTTCGATGAAGCGATTTGAGGAAACTGCTAATCTGCTGAGTGTGATTCAAACCTGTCGTTTTCAAGCTCGTTCAGTAATGGCTTTTTTCCGTGAGGCTATGAATGCCCATTCTTGTGACTACTTTCCTATGCCTGACCTCATTCCCGAATTTCAGACCTGAATCCTTAC
>NZ_JAUBOQ010000113.1:0-1518 GCF_036700325.1 Microcoleus sp. Z1_B2 | reverse complement strand
TTTTTCTAATTAACTATTTTTATCGATTTTATCATGATCTTGCCTCTGTCTCACATTTATTTGAAATGACTATAAATTCGCATATAACAGGCGACTCATTACAATCTCACTCATCGTCAATGAAGCAATACCAGCCGATACGACTGCACCTGTGAGCAATGAAAAGAGCACTACCACTTTGGCGATGGGAAATCCACACCCAGTTTTTTGATTGCTGTGTTGCGGATACTCAGCTTGATTGGCAGCAGTATCACTCATCAACACGGTTGTGCCGGCGAGATCCCGCACCTGTCGTCCACACCATTGCTGTAGGCGAGGAACTTGCTTTTCTAGTGCCTCTGCCACTACAGGTACTAACTGTTGGACAAGTCTTTCAGGTAGTCGTTGACGAGCTTTACTGTATGCCCCAGTGTCTGAAGAAGGAGGCACCACTCCAGCACCACTGGGCCAGGTACTCATCCGTTTTACTGCTTGACTCAAACTTTTGTCTGGATCTAGTACCTGAGATATCATCGCCCATAAGGTAACTATCGGCGTATAGACGCTGTTGTAGTATCTGAGATTCTCCTTCGCCAGAAGCTCTTTGACTGTAGAGTCTGGTAGCAATTCTTTCCAGGGTAAGGCAACACTCTGTAAAAATTGTTGCTTGAGAATAGACGCACGATTGGGCATACTAGAGAGAGATATTTTGGTTTGTAAGGCAATTATCTATGCAGAGCTTGCCTTACAGATTTTTTTTTGCTCACTTTTTCAGTGCCATTGGATTTTAGTTGACATTGGTACTCCCGCGAAAATGCCTAAACAGAGGGGAAAATCCCCTGGTTGGGAAAAAGGAAGGGTACGAACCAAGGCACCGTCCTATCCCACTGTGAAAAAACGGGTTTCTCGACGCAAAAAGTCTTCAAGATTAGTTATTTAATCTTCTTCCTCTTGAGTTTTTGAGTAACAGCTTGCCGGATATTCAAAGGCAGCTACTTTTGGCTGCAATCATTTTTTAGTCTAAACTACAGGAAAAAAAGAAGGTTCACAAATACGAAGAGCATGGTAGAATATAAAGCATGACGCAAAAAACATCTGCTGACCAATTAGTAGAGACCTTACTGCAAAGCATTGAGCCATCTGCAATTGCTGACGAATCATTACGTCGTACAGTGTCCATATTGCTGAACCTTGTAGAGCAATTACAAGCAGAAACCAGAGAATTACGAGCAGAAAATCAAAGATTAAAATCCGAAAACAATCGCCTGAAAGGAGAACAAGGCAAACCAGAGGTCAAAGCTAATGGAGCGAAAAAGTTAAAAGAGAACTACTCATCGGAAAAAGAGCGAAAAGCACCCAAAAAGCACATTAAAAGTAGTAAAAATGCTCTGGTCAAAGTTGACCGATCAAAAATCCTGGAGTATCCTGAAGCAGAACTACCATTCGATGCAGAATTTAAGGGCAGGGTAAACGCATCTTAATTTCAGCCTAAAACATGATAAGATGAAGTATTGGGCTAAATCAAGTGCGTAATTAGGT
>NZ_JAUBOQ010000112.1:0-1554 GCF_036700325.1 Microcoleus sp. Z1_B2 | reverse complement strand
TATTCATCTTTTTATTCACGATCGAGTATTGCATATAATAGTATCATAGTCTTGATAATCATTTAGGATTGCTATATTGATATTATTGATGGTCAGGTGTGGATTCAAGCAAATAATACCGATCGCCTGATTGCTGAGGAGTTAGTTGCAGCGGGAATTCCGGCTAAATCAATTGTTTTGGGACTGCAACCGCCTGATGTTAGACCGTATACTGCTTATGGAGTGCCTTGTAGTGAACAGCAGCGAGAATCCTTGAAAGTATGATGGAGTGGAAGGGATTTGACTTGGAGGGCGATGCCCTACGGGATAGCTTCGCTTCACGCGCTTCAACTTTAAAGCAGGCGATCGGAGGTGCGATCGCCTTCAGCAAATTCCCTTAAACTCAAGTAAAATAAGACAGCCATTATCGCCACAAAACCTAATTCACCATGCAAACCTCAACATTTGACAGCATTTTAGACGAGATCGAAACCTTGTCTATAGACGAACAAACTGCTTTACTTGTCATCATGCACCGGAGACTTAGCGATCGCCGTCGCACCGAAATTGCTGCTAACATTGCACAAGGAAAACAAGACTATCAATCTGGAAAGGTCTTTCGAGGTACAGTTAATGAAGCGATCGCGGAGCTAAACCGTTGAAACTTATCACCTTTGCTCAATCATTTAAACGTGCTTACAAAGCCCTCATTCGCAAACACCCGGAACTACAGCCCAAAGTTGAAGCTATTTTAAGACTTTTGGCAGAAAACTCTTTCGAGCCATCACTACAAACACACAAACTCAAAGGTCAGTTAGCGGGATCTTGGGCTTGTTCTGTGGAGTATGACTGTCGGATTGTATTTAATTTTGTTGAGAATCCAGAGTCAGGAGATGAGGAAATTCTCTTGCTTGATATTGGTAGCCATGATGAGGTGTATTGAAAATGCTAGTTTATGCGATCACCTCTTTCTATCTGCTTTTTTAATATGGAAGAAAGGTATCCGCTCAATAAATAGGGGTAACAGAAAAAACTGTAGTTTAGACTAACTAAAGATGAGAACGGTGGCCCAAGAAAAACTAGAGCCACCGTTAAGGAGAGAATGAGGGTGAAAAATAACAACCTATTCACTCCTTAAATGAACAGTGAACGATTAAAGGACTTTCGTCAAGAAGCATACGAGTTATTGGTACGAGGCAAGGATGCAACATTCGAGCTCATGGATGCAGTGATGACCACCAGTAATTCGTCATGTTTGGCCGAATTTTCGCTCAATCCATTATTTAATCGTCAATGGTCAAGCGTTTACGAGGCATTGCAAGACTGTAGGCCAGACCGGAAAAAACTGATGCTGCTGTATCTCCAGCAATTAGAACAGCAAGTACCCGTAGCAGAACATCTGTTAGTGGCAATTGACCACACTGCATGGGGGAGACCAGATGCTAAAACATTAAAAGATAGAACCCATGAATATCAGGGGGGCGTAATTATTGGACAAGGGTACAGTACAATTGCGTGGAGTGCGACTCGTTTAATCCAAATGGATAAAGAATATCCAAGGACGATTAGCCTAAC
>NZ_JAUBOQ010000111.1:0-1607 GCF_036700325.1 Microcoleus sp. Z1_B2 | reverse complement strand
ATACATAAATATAATTGCACGGAAAAAATTAATTAGGATTGCTCTAGGTCTAGAAAATCATTTAGGATTGCTATATATACCATTTTATATACCATTTTGGTATGTATTACTGAAAAACTAGAGCTTGTTAATCGCTAAAACCTTTATCAGTCAAGGGATACGGAGAGGGTGGGATTTGAATTAGCGCTGAGTTCTCAATCGACGCTTTTACGTTGTTCTAGCCATTTTTTGTGCCTACTCTGAAAGTCCTGTTTTGGATTTGAGCGAATACCGAGCGACTTGCTGTACGCTGTCTACAGCAAGCAAAGTCGGCATTCTTATAGTAGGGAGCGAAAGATGAGCGAAAAGTCTAATCCAGTCACGGCAAGTACCACTGGAGACTACCTTGTTGGTTACGAGCGGATTCTGGACTACTTCAAACAAGCACAGAAGGAATGCCCCAAGGGCGTAGGACTAAAAAGAGACAGGAAAGCTAGCGGTGGCTAGATAAGTAGGTCGGCGGGAAAATCCATAAGTATGTAACAAAATATTAAGTCGGGTGACTGGACTTGAATTTAATACGTTGTGTAGGGTAATCTCCTCTTTTTCCTCTAACTTCTACTCCATGAATTACGGCGTAGGCGAGTTCTAATTCATCCTCAAACAAATGTCGCTGCTAATTCATCTTCTTTAATGTGTTGCCACTCTAATTCAATTGGGTTCATTTCGGAACAATATTTAGGCAAGAAAAAAATATATAAACCCTGAGCTTCCCACTTTGACCACAACTGTTTAACCTCCTGACATCGGTGTATTAGACCGTTGTCTTGTACAATAATTCTAATCCGTTTCATTTGGGCCGCTTCTTCTGCTTCTTTTTCCATCATCTGAATATAAGCTTTTCGATCAACACCTCCAATTACCAAACCATATACAAAGCTACTTAAAGGTTCAAAAAGCCCCACAATACTTAATCTACGACCTCGATTTTTAGTTTGCTGTATCCGTTTTTGTTGACTTTTTTGTAATATGTATAACTTGCTTTACTCCACGCACAAAATCCTGATTCATCTAAATATTTTAAGTCGATTTCTCCGGCTGCCGCTGCTAATTCCAGCATATCTAGGTCTGATTGCTTTATTGCTCGTTGTTTGGGGTCTTGTTTTCCTTTATGACTTGGACTAGCTCTTTTCCAAATGATCCCTTTTTTTTTTAGTACCCGTCTTAGTCGGTCGGGACTTAATTTAATAGAGCGCTCTTTTTCTAACTTATCAGCTAATTGAAAACTGTTATATGTACGTGGTTCTTTTTTTAAGCATTCTGACAAAAACTCTATATCTTCTTCTTTCCATTTGGCTTTTACCCCTCGACCTGGTTTTTTCCAAAGGCTTTCTATACCAAATTCTTCCCATTTATGTAAGACTGCTCTCACTGTTTGTGAAGCCCAGTTAAAGTGAGTAGCTATTTTCTCAACATACCAGCCATTTGCGTTTAACCTGATTACTTCTGCTCGATCTTTGACTTTTTGTGGTACTTTCGCCGTTCTCAGATTATAGTTATTTCAAATAAGTATGAGACACTCTTCATGCACAATAAGCACGAATAACTTCATCAAGAGATGTGTTAGG
>NZ_JAUBOQ010000110.1:0-1650 GCF_036700325.1 Microcoleus sp. Z1_B2 | reverse complement strand
AACTGTTGACGGTAGACTTCTGTGACTACTAATAGCATTTTATAATAATATTTATTCAGCCACGTTAGCTCACCCATTTCCTCGATATGAGCTAAATTTCTTTTAATATATTGAAGTTGTTTCTTAATCGCTTTTCTTCGTTCTTTTAGTGATGATCTTCGTTTCTTTGCTACTGTCAAGTATTCTTTTCTGGCTAGGTTTCGATCAGGGTAAGCTCATCTAATTTGGTATAAATTGTACTTGACAAAACAAACAAAATACACAGGTAGCCCGCTCGTCATTAACGGTTCTATAATGCCTCAAAAGCTAAGTCATCAAGGTAAGGAAAAGTTTATGGGCATGAGTAAAGGATTCGCTCCTTCCAAGCCAACGGCAAAATCCCAAGAGTTCAACAAGCCAAAACCCATCTCTATGGAAGATTTACAAGCTGGCTTTTCAAATTATTTTGATGACGTACCAGATCCAAGAGTGGAGCGAACCAAACACCACTTACTCAAAGATATTCTCGTCATTGCCTTATTAGCTGTGATAGCCGGAGCGGATGGGTGGGAAGACATGGAAAATTATGGAATCAGTAAGTTTACCTGGTTACAAAAGTTTTTAAAGTTACCCAATGGCATCCCAAGTGACGATACATTCCGTCGGGTCTTTGAAAAGCTAGAGCCAAAAATTTTAGAGCAAAAATTAGCTCAGTGGATGAAACAATTAATCGGGTCAGTTGCTCAAGAAGTGATCCCGATTGATGGCAAAAGTCTGAGAGGGTCTTATGACCGACAAAAAGGGGTAAAAAACTTACATTTAGTGACGGCATGGGCGAGTGAACATCGGTTAGTTTTGGGACAAGTCAAAGTTGAAGACCATTCAAATGAAATCACAGCGCTCCCGGCATTGTTGGAATTAATTGACATCACCGGAGCCATTATTACGATTGATGCGATGGGGACACAAACCGAGATTCTTCGGTTGATTCGTCAGAAAAAAGCCGATTATGTAGTCACCTTAAAAAGTAATCATCCAACTCTTTATAATCAAGTTAAAACCTGGTTTGATATGGCGAAATCTCAACAGTTTGAGGGAATTGAAGTGAGTCAGGATTCCCGCACAGAAAAGGGACATCATCGCGTCGAAATTAGAAAAGTTTGGGCGGTGCCAGTGGCGGCATTAGGAGGACTTTATAAACAAGAACAATGGACTGACATTCAGACTATTGTTTGTGTAGAACGAGTCCGTCATCTTTGGAACAAAACGACTCAAGAGGTACAGTTTTACCTAAGTTCTTTACCAGTGGATGCTCAGCTTAATGGTCGTGTAATTCGTCAACATTGGGGGATTGAAAACCAAGTTCATTGGACTTTAGATGTCACTTTTAATGAAGACCAATGTCGCATTCTGTCGTTAAACAGCCCTCAAAACTTGGCTCTTCTAAGACGAATGGCACTTAATGCCATCAATCAAGAAACGACTCTCCGACGTAGTTTGCGACAAAAAAAGAAACGAGCGGCGATGAATGATGACTATATGATGCAGATTCTCAAGTGCTTGTGTCAAGCCTGATTAAGATGCTCTTACCCTGAGGTTTCGATAAGTTCTTGGTTTTTTTTTACGGGTGACTGAATTTGAGTGTGCAAAGCATCTATGATTGTTTCGGTT
>NZ_JAUBOQ010000109.1:0-1770 GCF_036700325.1 Microcoleus sp. Z1_B2 | reverse complement strand
TGAGGGCATTAAGAGCGATGCGTCGTAAAAGAGCAAAATTCCGAGGACTGTGGAAAGAGCGAATGCGACAAGCATCCTCAGCGAATGTACAGTCAAGAGTCCAATGAGCCTGGTTTTCAATGTAGAAGTTCACGGGGTTAGCGTGGCAGAAGAGAAGGAGGAGTCCGACCAGAACGAGCACTCAAGACAGATTCAGTCAGGAACTCAAGAATATTCCGGTCTTGCAGCTTGAGAGAAGACACGACGGTGAGTAAACGGGCAACAAACAGACTTCCTGCTGCTGAATCTGAACCAAAGCTAGTCCGTCGCCAAATCACAGCAGGGCGAATGGCTCTCTCAGCGGCATTATTGGTCGGCTCTACACCATCTGAGGAGATAAATAACCACAGAGCCACTTCCAACTTTAGTAAATTACGGCAAGTCCGCACAGTTTTTGCCAGTGGGGTCTTTTCCCTCTCGTCGATGTCTAACTGCGAAGCTTCTAGCAAGATGCTCAAAACTTCAGTCTTAATAGGTTCAACCCTTTCTTTCAACTCCGAACGAGTGAGTTGGTCATTTCTAAATTTATGCCAGAGATTGAAAAGCTCTTTTTCCTGCTCCAGCAAGGATTTGCCGATTTGGGCTGAAGCTCCAACTCGTTCGGATATTTGAATAAAATCTCGTTTGAGGTGTGCCCAACACAGTTGCCTGTGATTGACATCCACCCAATTATAGGCAGGGCAACGATCGCTGGTGATCGAGCCACTAAAAGTTTCGCCCAAAACCGTTTGAGCAGCACTACTAGCTCTGCTTAAAATTACCTGAAAGCTCTGAATCAATGGCGTTACAGCCACCCACAGCCAACCGCTGGTCTTGGTGGCATTTAGACCATCTCCATTCCGCTGCTGAAATCCAGTCTCATCTACTCCCACATTCGGCTGCTGCTGGATGTAATGTTGGGCTGCTGTGACCCCATCGCCAACTGCCTCACTCACTTCTGTCCGTAGACGATTGATAGTGCCGACGGACATTTCAATCCCAAATACCGCCTGCATCAGCGCACGTATTTGGCGGTAGGATTGTCGATACTCACTACTGAATAAACCTACATAGGCTGCTGTTCTTGGACCATATCCACCCATTCCTATTATTTCGGTCATTTCTGGGGCTTGATTTTCTTTCCCACAACAAGTACAGGTAATTGGATGAAACTGATGTTCGATGACGAGCCGCTGTACTGGTGGGACTTCCACTACTTGATGTCGATATGCTTGACCATTATTTTCAATCTCTAGGATGCCTCCACATCCACTACATTGCTGTGGGTAATGGTTGATTACTTCTTGACACATTTCGGTCGGGTATAGCTTCCGTTCATGTCCCGAATGTCCTAGTTGCCCACCCCGCTTCTTTCCGGTGGGTTCCTTTCTATTTGGCTTAAATCCTTGAGGATTCTTCGATGGTGGTTGTGATGAATTTGCCGAAGTTCTGGCTAATTGCTCTTTGAGAAGCTCGTTTTCTGTTCTCAGTTCCCCTATTTCCTGTTCAAACTGATCCATCCTACCCACTAATTCGTAAATTAGTTCGAGGATGCTGCCTGGCACTTGCGCCCACTCTGCTGGGCTGATTGCCGCCATTAATTCCGGCACTGTCTTCTCCATGTGCCTCACCTTATCAGATTTTTTGGGTTTTTGCTACCCCCGTGAACTTCTACTTTTCAATACCCCAATGTTTTCGGATAGCCAGACCAATAAGTTGAGCATTACTGTGTAAAGAAGTCAAATAAAATTG
>NZ_JAUBOQ010000108.1:0-2000 GCF_036700325.1 Microcoleus sp. Z1_B2 | reverse complement strand
TAATTGCTCAACTACTTGCCTATTCTGAGTTTCATCTATTTTTTAACCAATGTAAATACCCCCTTGACAATTTACCCCTCACCTTAACTTGTCACTAATAGATGCCAACAGACTCCAACTATTTCGCCAAACTCAGGGGAAATAGCCTCGTCATTATCAGGCCAAAAACTGAGAATTTTGTCACCGACGTTAAACTGCGGTGCAGGATATTTTTTGGGAAATTCAAAGACTGACTGAGGACGTGGCACAAAAAATAACAAAGCGGCCGATGCGATTTTTTGCAATAACTCGCGACGGGGAAACATTAAGAGTTGCGATCGTCCGTTAGGACAATCGGCTGAAAGTGGCATAATTTATAGGCTCCAAACGTTGAGAGATAACGATTTGGGGAAGTCGTGACTTGTTAAGCATTTGCAGTGCTTAGCAGTCGCGCATCAATCTTCCTTAGTTACTCACGATTGCAGACTTACACTTCCTTGTCAACACAGGAAGTGTAAAGTTTTGTTTCAAATTATTCGGCAAGCAACTCCATCACTTCGTCGGGCGTAATGCCATAAATAGCAGCTAGCAGCTTGATACTTTTCCCGTCACTACCCAATTGTTTAAGTACCCCAATAGCACTACCTAAAGGGATAGCTTCTTTTGTTGAATGAGTTAGCAAGTCAATTGTCGTCTTAGTATTGGCTCGTTTTTTATAAGTACCTTCATTCATCTGTGTTGAATGTCCTAAGCTTTTAGCTCTTGTTTCCTGGGACATCCCTGCCATTTGACCGTTGAGATTAGCTAGGTGACGTAAAGCGTGAGACTGAGTAAAACCTTTATTCCATCTTTTCAAAGTAGCCCACGCACGGTCATTATATGCACCAGAAATTGTCTTTGGATTGTTCGATGTCAACCTAACTTCAGGCAATTTTCCTAACTTGATTCCCAAGCGTTCGATTAAATCCGAATGAGTAGGAGGAAGCATTGGCACACACAATCGGTAGCCAGTCTTAGTCGTAGTTTCCAACTTGGTTTTTTCCCCTACTACGGCAATCATTTTCGTGTTACTTGGTTCACTCAGTGCCGGAATAGTAATGCCATCTTTTGTCTTAAACGGTTCGTTGACGTTCTGTATCGCGAACACTTCATGTACCCGAAAACCATACACCACCTGCATTGAGAATACCCACAACCATCGTTTGCGTGATTCTAAGTTGTACCGCTTATCATCGGAGATAGCTAAAACTTCCTCGTGAAATTTAAAAAATTCATCCACTGATATAGACTGAAGGTCTTCTCTGAACTGTGTCTGCGTGCCGTTAATTTCTTTAAGCCGAATAAGCAAGTCAGTGTTGCCAACAGTCTCAGCAAGCTTACGCATAGCGCACAAGCAGTTTTTGAAACATTTAGTTCCTACTTGCTTGCTGTGAACTACCAGTAGAATGTCTGCCAGGTTCAGGACTGTGTTTTGTGGCAATAGCTTGAAATAGTGTCCGTAAACACATCGCCAACTATATTGATGGCTAGGATTGTTCTTGTCGCGAGGTTGACGACGCTTTGTGTGTCCATCCCAATATTCTTTTTCTACTCTTGCTATCGCCTCACCGAACGTCATCAAATCATTTTTGATGACGTTCTTTTCTATAATCACATCATCATACCAAGCCAAGAACTGAGACTCGGTTTTTAGTGATTCTAAAGCGCTAGCGACTAGGTGAGCCCTCCTCAAAGCATCAGTAATCCCTTGCATTGTCAGGTAACATCCGCAGGCTTTATTGACTCGCTTGACGCCTAACTTGAATTGAAGTGTTAAGTAGGTCGGCGAAAAAAAACAAAACTATGTTAAGATACATAAAGAAAGGTAGAAATTTAGTGAGGTAATTAATATATGGGCGCTCGATTAAGAGTATTTCTCACTCAAAAGCAAGACAAAACCCTATTTATAGTCATTTCAAATAAATGTGAGACAGAGGCAAGATCATGATAAAATCGATAAAAATAGTTAATTAGAAAAAAAT
>NZ_JAUBOQ010000107.1:0-2406 GCF_036700325.1 Microcoleus sp. Z1_B2 | reverse complement strand
AAAGAGCAAAAACTTTCTCCGTCAGACCGAGTGCCATCTGCTATGCCTTAAAAAAATTGAAAATTACAAAAAAAAAAGAACTTCGCTATAAAGAAAGAAATCGAGAAGAAAGAATGAAATATTAGAGAAATCTGAGACAATTAATTAAAATTTATGGCAGCAAAAGTCTTGTATTCATTGATGAGTCAGGATTTGAGGAATTTGAAGGTTCTGTCTAGGCCTGGGCAAAAAGAGGAAAGAAAGTCTATGGCGCTCATACCAGGAAAACGGGGAAAAGAGAAAATTTAGTAGCAGGAAGAAGAAAAGGAAAGAAGGACTTAATTGCACCAATGCTCTTTATGGGTAGTTTGAATGCAGAAGGATTTGAAGGATGGTTATCTTTATATCTGTTACCAGATTTAACCAGTCCATCTATATTGATTATGGATCATGCACCCATTCATCGTAAGACGGTCATTAGACTATTGGTTGAGGAGGCAGGTCATCAGATAATATTTTTACCAAAATACTCTCCTGACTTAAATGATATTGAGCATGATTTTAGTGCATTAAAGAGAGCTAAAATGTATGCGTCTCCTAACACATCTCTTGATGAAGTTATTCGTGCTTATTGTGCATGAAGAGTGTCTCATACTTATTTGAAATAACTATAGTTCCCGACGATGTGATATTAGCTGATCGAGCTTACGGCAATTATGTCGATTTAGTTTTGGTAAAACAGCAGGGAGCCGACGCTGTTTTTCGGAAAAATCATCTCCGTAAAACTGACTTAAGGGCGGGGCAAGAAGTTGGGAATTGGCGACCATCAAGTAGTCTGGAATAAGCCTCAACAGTGTCCCAAACACATGAGTAATGAGGAATTCGAGGAATTACCATCTAATTTCATTGTTCGGGAAGTCTGAAGAGCGAATTCAACACCGTGGCTTCCGAGACGAGCGTATTATTGTAGTCACAACGTTACTGGACGCCAAACGCTACACTGTTCACAAATTAACTCAGTTATACGGGCTGCGGTGGTCTGCTGCTGAAGTCAGTCTCCGTCATCTTAAAACAACTTTGAAAATGGAGATGTTAACAGCTAAAACTCCGGCAATGGTCAGAAAGGAAATCTGGATACACTTATTGGCTTACACTTTATTACGTACCATTATGTGGCAGTCAGTATCTTCATCAGAACATACAGCTTTTCAAATCTCCTTCCAATCAACAAGGCAGCAGTTTAATCAGTTATTGACGCTGTTGGCAACTACAGGAAAGCGCCAACAGCGACAATGGCATCAATTTCTGTTGTCGCAGGTGGCAACTAATTTACTCACGATACGACCTGAGCGTTCCGAACCTCGGGTGTTGAAACACAGGCCAAAGCCGTATCCTCGAATGCAGGAACCTCGCTCTATCTTAAAAGGTAAACAGGCCTTGCGATCGAGACTTTTTCAGTGACATTGAACTAAAATCTACAACATTGATTGGGCAACACGTCCAGGGGTTAAATTGGTTGTAGCAGATTGCCTGCAGTAATACATTCTCAACCACTAAATCCCTAGCTAGCCAGAGTTGCCAACTCCGGGGCGGCATTAAATCACTCCAACGCTCGGATTGTTCGGGAGTTCTTAGGTTAGGCAATGTCCAGTGTAATCGTTGCTTGACAAATCTATACCAATGATCCACTCCAAAGCGTCGTAAATACTTAAACCAGACTGTTTCTAAGGGTAGAGTTCGTTCTCCCACCCAGGCCAACCATAAGGGTGGAAACGGCTGACCGTTTGACATGGGCTTCATTCTTTCGACGAGGATTAAATTGACTCTGTGTTCAGCGGCACGATAAAAATGCAAGTCAAGCCATTGACTGACTCGGACTTGTCCCAACTGTGGATGTTCGTCAATTTCAATCACAGCATCCGCTTCGAGCCATGTGGTTGGGTCATTCAGCCTCATTTTTTGCCCGTGTTTTCGTGGTCTGCCGCGGCCACTATATGCTGGTGGTGCTGACCACTTTCCAGGCATTCTTTCGGAGTCTCATTAAGCAATCAGCTTGAATGTCTGCTTGCGCCAGTACCCAATTTGCATTGCCATATTCGGGCGTCTAAGACTGCTAAGACTGGATTAACGCTTTGTTCACAGACAAGTTTGAGTTGGGAAGCTGCTTGAAGTATGGGTGAAGATCCACTACTATAGCAATCCGATCTGAGTCTCACAACACAACGCCCTCTTGTCTGCCTAGACTTGTTGTATAGCAAGACTTTCAGATGTTACGGTTCTAGAAAATCACTTAGGATTGCTATAATTCGTTCATGAAGTAGGGGTAAGGCCCAACTTCAAGAGTGCTTCTGGTAGTTAGAGTCGATAGGGGCATTTCTACCCCTACCTCTCCTTCAGAACGGAACGTGAAACTTTCGCTTCATTCCG
>NZ_JAUBOQ010000106.1:0-2486 GCF_036700325.1 Microcoleus sp. Z1_B2 | reverse complement strand
GCTCCCTTACAGCTTCACCAGATAGTTAACTTAATTACTGATACCGTGCGTCAAGACCAAAAATCAGCGCTCCCCCTCGCCGAGTTAGTAATCAGTAAAACTCAAGGCAATCCTTTTTTTGTCAATCAGTTTCTCAAAACACTCTATCAAGAAAACCTACTTAAATTCAACTTTCACGAAAGAAACTGGGATTGGAACATTTCCGAAATTGAATCAGTAGGTATTACTGATAACGTCATTGAATTGATGCTGGGCAAATTGAAAAGACTGCCCCCATCAACTCAGCAAGTTTTGCGTTTAGCTGCCTGCGTGGGCAATAGTTTTGACTTAAACACTCTGGCAATTATTAATGAAAAATCTTGGGTAGCCACCTTTCAAGAACTATTGCCAGCCATTCAAGAAGGATTAATCTTAACTACTTCTGAGCTAGGTGCTACCGAATCAGAAATAATTAACTCAGACTTGGTAATTACTACTTATAAATTTTTGCACGACCGCGTACAGCAGTCAGGTTACGCATTGATTGACTCAAAACTGCAAACAGCAATTCACCTACAAATTGGTCGTCTGTTACTAGCAAATATCTCTGGCGAGCGACGCGCCGAAAGAATTTTTGAAATTGCCGACCATTTGAATTCGGGTCGAAATTTAATCATTGATGATACCGAGAAAATTGAACTAGCTATTTTAAATTTAACCGCCGCTCGCAAAGCCAAAGATGCCACGGCTTATGCTGCTGCCAGAGACTACTTAAAATTCGGTCGAGAAATTCTACCGGGCAATATTTGGCAAGACTCCTACGAACTAGCTTTTACCTTTCATAAGGAGCTGGCAGAGGCAGAATATTTAAACGGCAATTTTGAAGAATCAGAAGCTTTAATAGAAGTGGCATTTGCCCAGGCCAAATCTGAGCTAGAACAAGCCGAAATTTACAACATTTTGATCGTGCAGTACACTCTGCTGAGTAAATATGAAGCAGCAGTTCAATCGGGATTAAAAGCGCTTCACTTGCTGGGCATAGACTTGGCTGAAGATAATTTAAGTGAGGCGATTAATGCGGAAATGGCGACAGCTACAGCCTACTTGGCCAACCAAGAAATTGCTTCATTAATTCATGCCGAAAAGATGAAAGACCCAGCTCAACTAATGGCTATGAAATTATTGGGCAACATGGGCCCACTAACGTTCTTTTCATCTCAAGAACTGTGGAAGTTGACTGTGATTAAAGCGATTAATCTTTCTCTCAAGTACGGTTTTGTAGCGGAAGGGTCTTACTGCTATTCGTGTTATGGAATTATCCTAAATTCAATTTTAGGGGATTACCAATCTGCTTATGAGTTTGGCAGACTCGCTCTGACTCTGAGCGAAAATTCTAATAACTTGTCTCAAAATTGCCAAGATAGTGTGATTTTTGCCAATTACTTAAACTGCTGGGTGAGACCGCTCAAAACTACGGCCCAAATTAATAACGAAGGTTATAAAAGAGGCTTGCAATCGGGCAATTTGCAATGGACGGGTTATAACCGGATGTTTCAAACTATTACCTATTTCTTCCAGGGTATGAATTTGAATAACCTCTGGGAAGATATTGACAAGTCGCTCCATTTCTGCAATCATACTAAAAATTTTTGGGCGATTGATATTATTATTGCTAATAAGATAGCAATTTTAAATTTGATGGGAGAAGAGGATGAAGTTAGCGAAGAACAGCATTTAGAAAATTTTCATAGCCGTAAAAGCATGGCAGCGCTGTGTGAGTTTTATGTTTTAAAGGCGCAGACTTTCTATCTTTACGAACAGTATAGTGAGGCGCTAGAAGCATCGGAGCGCGCGGCAGAGCTGATTGATTATTTGATGGGTCATATTTCTAGTGCTCACCATTATTTTTACCGTTGTCTGATTTTAACGGCTCTGTATTCAGAGGTTTCTGAATTGGAGCGACAAGATTACTGGCTGCAATTAGAAGCTAATCAGAAACAAATCAAAGTTTGGGCGGATAATTGCTCGGAAAGTTTTGCACATAAGTTCTGGCTGGTGGCGGCAGAAATGGCGAGGATTTCAGGTTTTGATTTGTCGGCGATGGATTTGTACGATCGCGCGATTGCTGAGGCTAGAGAGCATGATTTTATTCAGAATGAAGCGCTGGCGGCGGAATTGGCTGCTAAGTTCTGGTTGGGGAAGGAGAAAGAAGAATTTGCCCACATCTACCTGACTAAAGCCCACTATGGCTATCAATACTGGGGGGCTAAACGTAAAGTTGAGAGTTTGGAGGAAAAATATCCCCAATTAATAGTGAGAACTTCAGGGAAGACAACTACTCAAACAAAAAACCGAACAACGACGGCGACTACTAGCAGCAATTTGGGTGAGACGCTAGATTTAACTACGGTGATGAAAGCTTCTTTCGCGATTTCGGGTGAAATTGTTTTGAGTAGGTTGCTGGAAAGATTGATGAAAATTGCGATCGAGAATGCGGGGGCGCAAAA
>NZ_JAUBOQ010000105.1:0-3656 GCF_036700325.1 Microcoleus sp. Z1_B2 | reverse complement strand
CGCCTATCGTTAAGGTTTGTAAAGGGGTTTGACGACAGTTAAACTGATGAGTGTGATTAGGAAAGCTGATGAGAGGAGAGACAGGGCCGTAGCTTGCGGGGCCCGACGCAATCGCCAGAAGTTTTGTTAAGAAAGTTGAGGGTTTTGCTTTCTGTGGGTCAGCTCGTGATACCTTTCTAAAACCTGAAAGCGGGAAAGTCCGGTGCAATTCCGGCGCTGTGCCGCAACTGTAAAAGTCAGAATGCCGATTTCGGGGGCGCTTTGTGGGCGTTTACTTTTGGATTCCCTGCGTAGCACGGGGAGGAGATTATTTGTTAGCTTTGACTGATTTGCCGACTTGTCCGGGTTTATTTTACGGTTCCCAAGCCCGAGACGGAGTTTTATCGAGAATGCGGATTCCGGGGGGAATTTTAAACGCGCAGCAGTGTCGGACGATCGCCGATTTGGCAGATCAATACAGTACCGGCTGTTTGCAAGTGACGAATCGGGGAAATTTGCAAATCCGAGAAGTGCACTCGGAAATTCCCCCGGAAGTCTGGAACCGCTTGCAGGAATTGGGGATAGCGTCTCGCCGCGTTGAAGTTGACCCGATTCGCAATATTATGGCAAGCCCGACAGCAGGGATCGATCGCCAGCAGTTACTGGATACTCGCCCGCTAGTGAAAGCTTGGGATGATTACCTGCAAACGCATCCCGAATTGTCGGAACTTTCGCCTAAGTTCAGTATTGGCTTCGACGGCGGGGAATCGGTTTCGATCCAGGCTTTACGCAACGATATTTTATTAGCTGCTGAAGCGCTTTCAACCCAATCAGAAATCGTTTTTCGGCTGCATTTAAACGGCGATACAGGAATTTTCATCCAAGAATCGCAATGTATTTCAGTATTAGCCGCCCTCGCTAGCACCTATCTTGAATACACCAAAAATCGACCTCGAATTGATGGCAAAAAACCGCGTTTGCGTCACCTGCTGACAGATTGGGGCGCTGAAAGTTATCTAGAAAGGGTACAGCAGAATTTACCATTTTTATGGCAATTCACATCTTGCACCTTTCCCAAAAACAGGCAAGATGCCTGTTCCACAAAGAGTGAATTTCCTTGTGGGGTGGGCATCTTACCCGCCCGTTCGATCGCCTTTCCCAAAAACAGGCAAGATGCCTGTTCCACAAAGAGTGAATTTCCTTGTGGGGTGGGCATCTTGCCCGCCCGTTCGATCGACTCATCTGCAAGGGCGATCGAACAATCCCGACATCTCGGCATTCATCCTCAGCGACAGTCCGGTTTTTCCTACATGGGAATTGCGCTGCCTCTCGGTAGGCTAGAATCAAAGCAACTGCGGAATTTGGCAAATTTAGCCCAAAATCTAGCCAGCGGTACCCTGAGACTTACGCCGTGGCAAAATCTGTTGATTTCTGATATCCCCAACTCCCAGCTTTTTGAGGTAAAACAGCAAATCGCCGATTTGGGATTGCACTCGTCAGCGACTCGCCTAGATTCGTGCTTGGTGGCTTGTGCCGGCAGCAGCGGCTGTGCGTCGGCGGCGACAGATACTCAAAGTCACGCCCTATCAATGGTGAGGGATTTAGCGCAAAAATTGACGATCGACCTGCCGATTAACATTCATTTCAGCGGTTGCCAAAAGTCCTGCGCCCAGCACCAGCCAATTGATATCACGCTGGTGGGAATTCAGATTGAGCGAGGAGACGAGACGATCGAAGGTTACGACATTTATGCGGGTAGAAAAGATTTGCCCTTCGGACAACCAATTTTTCCGGCGGTGAGTGCGGTCGAGATGCCCGGTGCGATCGAGCGAATGTTGCGGGTGTATCAGCGGTTTCGAGAGCCTTTGGAGTCATTTGGTGAGTTTGTCGATCGGCAGGCGATCGACCAATTACAGCAGTTGTTAAGCACCGAAAATAGGAATTTAAAGTGAAAAAATATACCATTAAAACTGACAAGTTTTAAGCACCTATCTTGATATTTTTCCCTTCGCGTCCTAGCGCTTACGCGCCGCTTCGCTAACGCGCCTTCGCGGTTCATTCAAAAAATCTATTTCACAAATCCCACAAACTTCCCATAGCAGTTTTAAACAATGATTGACTACATTCGAGACGGAACAGAAATCTACACCAAATCCTTCGCCACAATTCGAGCCGAAGCAGATTTGTCAAGCTTGCCGCCCGATTTAGAATCGGTAGCCGTGCGACTAATTCACAGTTGCGGCATGACCGATATTGTTACAGATTTAGCAGCTTCCCCCGGTGCAGCCACCTGCGGACGCCAAGCCCTCGCCGCAGGTGCGCCGATTCTGTGCGATGCCCGGATGGTGGCCGAAGGCATCACTCGCAAACGCCTTCCGGCTGACAATCCGGTGATTTGCACCCTCTGGCATTCCGAAATCCCGGAGTTGGCGCGACAAATGGGAAATACTCGATCGGCTGCGGCGCTTGATTTATGGCTGGACAACTTGCAGGGTGCGGTTGTGGCAATTGGCAATGCCCCGACTGCTTTGTTCCGACTACTGGAAATGTTGGATGCCGGAGCACCCAAACCGGCTTTAATTCTGGGTTTCCCGGTAGGATTTGTGGGGGCTGCCGAATCCAAAGCCGAACTCGCTGCCAACAGTCGGGGAGTGCCATTTATTACGTTGCACGGGCGGCGCGGTGGCAGTGCAATGGCCACGGCAGCCGTGAATGCGTTAGCGAAAAAGGATGAATTATGACTAAGGCTACTGGTAAATTGTACGGTTTGGGTATTGGCCCTGGCGATCCAGAATTGATCACATTGAAAGCTTATCGGATTTTGCAATCGGTGCCGGTGATTGCCTATCCGGCGATGGAAAATGGTAAGGTGCTGGCGCGGGCGATCGTTGCTGATTATCTGCGCCCGGAGCAAATTGAGATTCCGATGCCGTTGCCTTTTAGTCCGACGCGATCGTCTCAACCTTATTATGATATTGCTGCCGAGAAAATTGCCGCCCATCTGAGCGAGGGACAGGATGTGGCGGTGCTGTGTGAGGGCGAACCTTTTCTCTACGGCTCGTTTATGTATCTATTCAACCGTTTGTCGGCGAGATTTACCACTGAAGTTGTGCCGGGAATTTCTTCGACAATGGCGAGTGCGGCTGCGTTGGGAGTGCCGCTGACTTATCGTAACGATGTGTTAAGTATTATGCCTGCGACGCTGGATGCTGAGGTTTTGCGCGATCGACTGGCGGTTGTTGATGCTGCTGTAATTATTAAACTGGGGCGGCATTTTGCGAAAGTCCGGGACGTACTGATTGAGTTGGGACAGTTCGATCGAGCATTGTATATAGAACGCGCAACTATGCCGAATCAGCGAATTCGGGCGATCGCAGATGTCGAGCCCGCTGAAGTTCCCTATTGGGCTCTCATTATGATACCTAGCCAGCAGAAGTCTGTATCTTAATATTTCCATGCCTGAAGGCGACGCGCTTCCAGGCTTTACCTAGTTTTTGTCCATTCTTTCCCATTTATCCACCATTCCTGCTATTTATAAGTCAATCTTATACATATCATCAGTTAATCTGTTGTTAAAAAACTTTACAAACCTGAGAATATGCTTTATGTTTATTTACATGGCGGAACACAAAGCCGTCACGAACATTGAAAACCAAATAAAGCAATCATAAACAAAT
>NZ_JAUBOQ010000104.1:531-4011 GCF_036700325.1 Microcoleus sp. Z1_B2 | reverse complement strand
TCATTTTTTAACGTTATATGCTTGCTATGTAAGCATTATAACCTATTTTTATCGTATTTTATGTTTAAGTCCCGTTATGAGCATCTTTTCAGCTTATTACCACCCGCAAGCTGAAAAAGAAGTGATATTCGACACAAATCGTCTTTGGTGCAGCAAGTTGCCATTAATTCTGGAACTATTTCCCGAAGCAAAAGTCATCTGCTGCGTCAGAAACATTGCTTGGATTATGGACAGCATTGAGCTACTGATTCGGCGCAACGCCTTTGATGTTTCGAGGTTATTTAATAATCCAGCGGAACGGGCTACAGTTTATAGCCGTACCGAAGCATTAAGTCAAGGTTCGCGTTTAGTTGGTTATGCTTATAACGCTCTTAAAGAATCATTTTATAGCGAACAGAGTGCATCTCTTCTACTGGTAGATTACGACCTATTAACCATAAAGCCGGCTAAAACAATGTCGCTGATTTATCAATTTCTTGGTGAAGAGCCTTTTGAGCATGATTTCGAGAATGTTCAATATCACGAGCCAGAATTTGATAATAAGCTGAAAACACAAGGGTTACATCAAGTGCGTGCTCAAGTCGAGTTTAAACCGAGAAAAACGATTTTACCCCCCGACTTGTTTGAGCGATTTGATGGCTTATCTTTTTGGACAGATTCAACAAATAGTCGTGCTAGTGCGATTGTAGCGAAGCCACAGTCCGGCAGGGGTTGAAACCCCTGCCTCAAAGCGAAAGTCCTCTTAAGAGGACTGAAAAACTCATTAGTCCTCTTAAGAGGACTTGAGCTATGAGACAGGGAATTCATTCCCTGGCGGACTGGCGGGTTTACTAGCTGAATTGGCGGGAACACAGCTTAAGTTGACACCAATTGGCACGGTGCCGTGTCCTGACTGTGGGTAATATCAATTCCAATGGCACCGGATTTGAGATTAAGCTTTGATGCGGGGGTTTCAACCCCTGCCGGACTTAAATGTAAACCATATATATCAAGGATTTCAGTAATTATGAACTCATCAACCGCCAACAAGCAAATTATTTTCGTTGACTCTTCTGTACAGAATTATCAAAACTTGATAGAGGGCGCAGATGCTAACGCCAAAATAGTCATTTTAGATGACCAGCGTAGTGGCATTGAACAAATTACCCAAGCACTGGCTAGTGAAAGTGGCATTGAAGCTGTTCATGTAGTTTCTCACGGCAACCAAGGCAGTTTAAAACTCGGTGCAGACGTACTCAATGGGAATGAGCTCGAAAATTTCAACACTCAGCTAAAACAGTGGGGAAATGCTCTGACAGAGAACGGAGATATCCTACTGTATGGATGCGATGCAGCCGCCGGAGAAACTGGCAATAATTTTGTCAAGCGATTGAGTGAACTCACAGGTGCAGATGTCGCAGCCTCTAACGACTTGACGGGAAATGCAGTTAAAGGCGGCGACTGGGATTTAGAAATAGTAACGGGCCAGATTGAATCCGCCGTGCCGTTTAATCGGCAGGCGATGAAAGATTATGACTATACACTGGCAACTTTTAATGTCACCGTCGCCACCGACACGGGAGATGACACAGTTGCAAACAGCCTTTCTTGGGCAATTCGGCAAGCCAACGTCAACCCTGGTGCAGACACCATCATCCTCGATACCGACGTGACAGTAACGGCGGTGATGAAAAACCTAATTAACAGCGATATCAGTTTTAGTGGTAACAATAGAATCGTTAGCGGTAACAACCAGTTTCGCCCCTTCTTTGTTAAGTCGGGCATCGTTGATTTCTCCAACATGACAGTCACCAACAGCAAAGCCCAAGGAGGGAGTAGTTATCTAGGCGGTGGCGGCGCTGGCATGGGAGGCGGCTTGTTCATTTATGGCGGTAGCGTGACGGTGAACAACGTCGCCTTTAGCAATAACAAGGCTGTCGGCGGTAATGGTGCAAACAAAGCTTTCGATGCCGGTGGTGGCGGAATGTTCGGCAACAGCGACGACAGCGGTGGCGGCGGGCTATTTGCAAGTAGCACTGGCACTGCTGGTGCTTATGGAGGTAACGGCAATTACGGTGGCGGCCCCGGTGGCTTTGGTGGCGGCGGCACAACCAGCTTTGGCGACAATGGTGGCACAGCCGGCTTTGGTGGCGGCGGTGGCTTGGGCGGCGGCGGCTTTGGTGGCGAGGGCGGCTTTGGCGGCGGGGGCGGCTTTGGCGGCTATGGCGGCGGTGGCTTTGGCGGCTATGGCGGCGGCGGCGGTGGCGGTAACTTTGGCGACGGCGTCGGCGGCTATGGCGGCGGCAAAGGTGGCGGCGGCGGCGGCGTCGGCGGCGGCGGGGCTGGTATGGGGGGTGCCATCTTCATCCGCACGGGTTCTTTAACCCTAAACAACGCCACCTTCAGCAGCAACACCGCCACAGGCGGCACGGGTAAAAACAAGGGCCAAGGCTTAGGCGGTGCCATCTTCGCCATGCAGGCCCTCAAAAACACCAACGGCAACCACCAGGGAATGCCGACTGCTTTGCCTACTGTCACCTCATTAGGAGCAACTTTCACCACCAACAGCGCCGCCAACCAAGCTAGCCTCCCTGCTGCCAACACCCCCGCCAACGGTGTCGGCAGCAGCCAAAACAATAACGATGTTTACGGCACTATTCTCGGCAACACCGTCAACCTCTCAGTTAGCAGTAACGCAGGCACCGAAGCAGGCACCACAGCAATCACCGTTACCGCCACAGCATCTGCTGCCGTTGTCGGCAATCAAACCGTTAACTTAGGCGTCACAGGAACAAATATCACCGCCGGCGACTACAACCTCAGCGGCACAACCATCACAATTCCCAGCGGACAAACTACGGGTACTGTCACTTTCACTGTTGCCGATGATGCCTTAATTGAAGGCAGCGAAACAGGCACTTTAACTATCAGCACTCCTTCGGCTGGCTTGACATTGGGAACAAAAACTACTCAAAATATTGCAATTACCGACAACGACTTCCCCGCAGTCAACCTCTCAGTTACTCCCACCACGGGCACAGAAGCGGGAACCACAGCAATCACCGTCACCGCCACAGCATCCCAAGCAGTTGTCGGCAATCAAACCGTTAATGTTGCTCTTTCCGGTACGGCACTTCCTGCTGACTTCACAGGCATAATTCCTACTAGCATTACCATTCCTAGCGGACAAACTACAGGTACTTTCACTTTCACTGTTGCCGATGATGCCTTAATTGAAGGAAGCGAAACCGCAACTTTAACTATCAGCAATCCTTCTGCTGGCTTGACATTGGGAACAAACACCACTCAAAATATTGCAATTACCGACAACGACTTTCCCGCAGTCAACCTCTCAGTTACTCCCACCGCCGGCACCGAAGCGGGAACCACAGCAATCACCGTTACCGCCACAGCATCCCAAGCCGTTGTCGGCAATCAAACCGTTAATGTTGCTCTTTCCGGTACGGCACTTCCTGCTGACTTCACAGGCATAATTCCTAC
>NZ_JAUBOQ010000104.1:0-431 GCF_036700325.1 Microcoleus sp. Z1_B2 | reverse complement strand
AACCTCTCAGTTACTCCCACCGCCGGCACCGAAGCGGGAACCACAGCAATCACCGTTACCGCCACAGCATCCCAAGCAGTTACAAGCGCTCAAACAGTTAATTTAGCATTAACTGGTACTGCTAGCGCTGCTGATTTTACAGGTGCTATTCCCGCTCAAATCACCATCCCAAACGGCAGCAATACTGGGCAAGTAACCCTCACAGTTAACGATGATAATCTTGTCGAAGGCACGGAAACAGCTACCTTAACGATTAGCAGCCCATCATCGGGGATACTATTAGGAACTACGACTAATCAAAGTGCGACGATCGCAGACAACGACATTGCTGGAATTACAGTCAGTCCAACCTCCGGATTAACCACAACCGAGGCGGGCGGTAAAGCCACATTTACAATCAAACTAGACTCTCAGCCAACAGCCGATGTTGC
>NZ_JAUBOQ010000103.1:0-4039 GCF_036700325.1 Microcoleus sp. Z1_B2 | reverse complement strand
CTTCCCATCCATCTGCACCGCTGATGACAGCTAGAATCGCAATTGCTACAATATCTATTAATAAATGCTGCTTACTTATTTCTATTCTTGGATCGGTCAAGGTTCCAAAATGGTTTAAAAAACAAGCGTTCAATAAGTGTGTCGGGTTCGATACACCTATTGTTTTTTGTTGGGCAGTTAAAGTCGAAGTAAACCCTTTCGCCATCGATCGCACCTAATTACGCACTTGATTTAGCCCAATACTTCATCTTATCATGTTTTAGGCTGAAATTAAGATGCGTTTACCCTGATTGTTAAGCTAAGCATGAAAACCTCATGTCAGGCTAATTATTTCTCCTTTCCCTGGAACTCAAAGAAGTCCCGAACAATTTTTTTTCAATAATGAATGAACAAATGGAGTCATATTTTAATTGGTATTTCGGTAAAAAATGAGTAATATTACTCATTGACAACAGTGTTTTTAGCTTAACTTGTGAGGAATGGTGCTAGACACACCACTAGACACAGTGCCAGACACACCACTAGACACAGTGCCAGACACACCACTAGACACAGTGCTAAACACTGTAGACACAGCAGCCGAACCGCTTGATACAAAGGATGTAGACAGTGTAGACACCCTCGAATGGACTAACGACGGTTCATTCCCTGTGTGCGGTTTCACCCGCCAAAATTCCACCTTTTTAGACTGGGTTGACCTCTCTCAACTCATTGCACTTGTACTCGCATCGGCGGGGGTGTTTGTGCTGGCAATGTCCATGTGGCGACAAATCAACCCACTCAATCTATTGCCTTCCCCAGTCCGCATCAACATTCAAATTGGGACAAAATTATGAGCTTACAACTGCGACTATTCGGCGGTAAATCTGATAACAACCAATTAGCTAGCAGCAATGACGGCGGACACGCAATCGACAAATCTAAGGTGCTGGCAAGCACTGACACAAACGTTATCACGCCATTAAATCCTGGTAACTTCTCTAGCATTCGTAGTGTTCCAGTTGTGCCAGCACCGCGCTACTTTACCAAAGAAGAAGCGGACGCAATGAAGGACTTGGCAAAAGAGAAAACAGACGGTGCAAGGCAGTCTAAACGCGCTTACAAGGCACTAGGAAAAATTGAAGCGGCCGACAAAACCGTACACAAGGAGCACAGGAAATATGAGGGGGCGGTTGCTGAGAACGAACTAGGCAAAAAGCGCGCTGATGCTGGCTTAGCCAAGAAATTACACGGCTTGCGTCCCGGTTACGCTCGTCTGGGCTTGGGGATTGATAAAGCTGAGAATGATGCTCGCGCTCGCATTGATGAAATTAAAGCCAAGTTGACAGGAGGGACTAACTAAATGAAAGCGATGTATCTGGCTAACTACTTCGTTGCCGGATGCGTCGCTTTCTCCCTTTTAGGGTGGATAGCGAGCCTGCATCCGATGGCAATGAAAGCGGTTTTATTCCTATTAGCAGCAATTGCGATTGCTTGGGGGTTGAGCTGGTTGCTTGATTACTCCCTGAGCAAGTTGCTCAAGATTTCAGTCGCCGACTTGCAGGCGCTTTTAATCGGTGGTTTAGCGATGCTGCTGATTGGTTTAGGGGTGTTTATATGCAGCTAAAACTGTTTGTGTTGAGCGCGTCCTCTGTCGTGCTGTGGTTAATTCCACTAGCAGCACTAGACAAAAAGCTAGACATTCACAAAGCACTGCAAGGGGTGAGTCTGTGTGCTGCAATTGCCTGTGCAGTGTCCGCTGGTAACATTGCCCGCGAACTGGCAGAGGAAAGTGAGATTGAAGCGATGAAGACCAGGGCAATTACTGCTGATGTGGTGGATGAAATCGCCGTCAGCGCATATGTAAGTCAGCAGCAGCGCCAACAGGAAGCTGAGGCGATATTAGCTTCCCCAGGGGAAGACTTGGAAGCTTCACGGCAAGCGCTGGAGGCTATATACAGCGCGGACTTACCGGAACCGGAAGTGACTACCTTAGCTACCGCTTCCGAGCCAACTCCCCTAGATAAATCGCTGTATGCGGAAATCTGTAAGTCACGGGAAGTGGGCAAAACTAATACTTGGATTATTGAGAATATTCTCAAGATGAAGGGGAGAAAGTTCGCAGACGGTAAGGTGAAATTGCAAGAACTGCTGAGCAAGTTTGAGGGCGAAGCGTAGCACACTTTGAGCAAAACACATCCAGCACGTATGTAGATGTCCGAAGGCCGTAGGGTTTCGCACTATGCAGCACATATGTAGATAGATGCAGTACGTATGTAGATTTTGGAAACCCGTAGGGTTTCCAAGCAAATAACACAGTTGTAGAACAGCGGTATTTTTTGCAAGCCACAAACCCTTGGCAACCTATACTACGCGACTGCACCATCACCTGAGCTACTACTGTCTCTTATAATTAGTGAACGCGCTTGTTTGAAATGAAATCCACGTTCTGCGGCTGACAGGGGGAGTAGAGCAAGCGCTTATGGCTAAAAGGTTGTAGAGCGAAGCCGCCGATGTCGAGTTGCCCTGAGCCTTCACTATTTTTCCCTAATCCTTTGCTGACAATCGGGGTTATACCATTTTTTTAAAGATGTGATAGACTTGTGTAAAAAGTAAAGGAGAGAATTACAATGTCTGGTCGTCCTCATATAAAGATTACCGAATCTGGAGAAAACTTACGAGAAATCCTCAAAAAACAAAAAACAATCCTAGCTTATAATAAAGTCCAAATGCTTTATTTATTTCAGTTAAAACAAGTAGAAACTGTGCGGGAAGTATCAGCAGTTTTAGGTAAAAGTGAGGCAACGATTCATCGCTGGCTCTCCCAATATAGAAAGGGCGGTCTGGAAAATTTGTTAAAAAATAGGCAGGTTTTCGGTCGCCCAAAAAAGTTCTCAGTTGAAATAGCAGCGACCAGAAGTGTTGAACGCTTATTGATAGAATTCTGAAAATAGACATACGAATCCTATAAAATGCTGATTTCAGCAATTGAAAACAAGTTCCTTAAACCAGTGAATATAGCTGATTTTCTCACACATAAAAGCCTGCAAATATCGTAATTTGTCTAAGAGTTTATTTCCAATTTTATCAGGAACTTCAACTAACTGAAGCAATAAATAACAAATCAAACAGGCATAGATTTGGATCTTGATTCCATTAGTATTTTTAGTAATTATACGAGCCAGTTTTAAATGCATTTTTAAGAATTTCCACAGCAATTCAATCTGCCATCGTCTGCGATAAATTTCTCCAATTTCGACCTTGGTGTATGCTAATTCTCCTGATTTAGTTAGGTAAATTAGTGACAAACCTAAATTCAGTTCGGGTTTTTAAATCTGAAAAAGTCACTAATCTTACTTGAACTTTTCGTTTGTCACTCCACACTTCATAAGTTCAATCCTCCTTCATGTTGATAGTAGAATTATTCTTAATTCGTAGTACAAAATATTGATTTTCTTGTTTCATTAATGCTTGAACGCGTTCCGAACTCGAAAAACCTCTATCCATTACAGCGACTCCATTTTGAGGTGTGGCTGCTATAGTTTCATCTCAATGCTCACTGTCATGACCTTGACCAAAATGAATGTGTACTCCATCAATTATTCCCCGTTCATTGTCCGTTCCAGCAAATAATTTTACTTGATGGTATTCCTGTTGCCATAGTAATTTACTTGTCAAGGTAACTATCGTTGAATCTAAAGGGAATAAGCTGAGACAATCTTTGTTAATTAATTGACGTTTTATATCGGCTTGTAATCTTTGAAATATTTTTACAAAAACATCAATATCTCTCTGCTTACTAGCCTTGGAAAAAGTTGATATATCTAGGGAAATATCTCGACTGTTTAAACGGGAAAATAGGGGACGCATAGTATCCAGACTTTGGTCAAAACTAAACCCTAGCCAGCAGGAGACAAATGTGAAGCTATCTAAAACTGGATAATCATCTTTGGGTAAATGGGCGAGATACCGTTTGACAATTTGGGAGCATCCCGATTTTGTAAAAGTGCTATCCAGAGAGGATAATAGGTAGAGCGTCAACGGAAGCGTGAACTGCATT
>NZ_JAUBOQ010000102.1:0-4091 GCF_036700325.1 Microcoleus sp. Z1_B2 | reverse complement strand
AATACATAAATATAATTGCACGGAAAAAATTAATTAGGATTGCTCTAGGTCTAGAAAATCATTTAGGATTGCTATATGAATCACGCAATGGTGAATGCGCTGCTCGTTAAACCAACCTATATTGATTAACATATAGCGGTCATTTTCTACATCAAAAATTGTGGCGTTTTGCGTCCCACTATCACAAACGGGAATCTCAGCGTATTCAGTAAGGAGCTGTCTAACAAGTTGGCGATAATTATTTAAGCTATCCATTGTACTATTTCCTCGGTTTTTGGGTTGAAAACAACCAAATTTAGGCGGTTATTATCTAGCAATATCTGACCAAAATTTTCTCCTTCAAAAAGCTCTGTAAAAGCATTTAGTAGAATTGCCAGATACAGTTGTCTTTCTGATTCCGTCCGTTTTGCGATGTCATAGTAAAGAGTATATTTACCCAAAGCTTGCTCTAAATCTGCAATTCTAGACTCTCTGATAAAACTTTTAACTTCAACGGCTATCTTGCGATCGTTGTTCTCAGCAGCTAATAGCTGTTCGGCACCAAGATCGATCGATAGGTTTCTCTTCGCCCAAGCCAAGGGATACGGATCGTGGGTAATTGTCCAGCCAGCCTTAATCAGAGCCTGTTTGACAACTTGATGATAAATGTCTCTTGCTGGCACGATCGCTCTCTTTTGCGATCGAGGTTGACACTGACTATTATAATGTGCAGAAGTCTCAACCATTATTCGAGAAATTCAATCTCAAACAACACGATCGCCCGTAAGCGTTGCCCTCGAAGAGGATCGCCCCACCCAAATAGTCCTGAACCCACATCGAGGCCAGAAACCGGGTTTCTTCCTATATCTCTAGCCCAGAATCTGCGATTTTTCATAGAAACCCGGTTTCTTCCCGTAACTCCTACCAAATCAAAATCTGGCAATACCCTAAATATAATTAAAATTTGTTAAGATTAACTCGACCTCAGCGCCGGCATCCCATCCGCCGCTAAACCTGCCCTTCCCCAGTCCCCACAACAATGCTGCGACTCGAACACATCAGTAAAATTTACCCCACAGGCCTCGTACTCAAAGATGTCACCTGGGAAGTCAAACCGGGCGATCGCATCGGCTTAGTCGGCGTTAACGGTGCCGGTAAATCCACCCAACTCAAAATCATCGCCGGCGAAATCGAACCCACCGCAGGCGAAGTCATTCGCCCCGCCAGCCTCCACATCGCCTACCTCTCCCAAGAATTTGAAGTAGATCCGACTCGCACCGTCAAAGAAGAATTTTGGCGCGCCTTCAGCGAAGCCAACGAAGTCCACGAATCCCTGATGCAAGTCCATCGAGACTTGGAAAACTCCTCTCCAGAAAATCTCGACGAACTGATCCACAAAATGGATCGGCTGCAACGGCAATTTGAAGGCTTAAACGGCTACGGTTTAGAAGCCCAAATCGAGAAAATTCTGCCCGAAATCGGATTTGAACCCGAAGATGGCGATCGATTAGTCAGCGCCTTCAGCGGCGGCTGGCAAATGCGGATGAGTTTGGGCAAAATTCTCCTGCAAAAACCCGACATCCTGCTGCTAGACGAACCTACCAACCACCTCGACTTAGAAACGATCGAATGGCTGGAAGTATACCTCAAAGGGCTGACAACCCCAATGGTAATCGTATCCCATGACCGAGAATTTCTCGATCGGCTCTGCACCCAAATCGTCGAAACCGAACGCGGCGTTTCCAGCACCTACCTTGGCAACTACTCCTCCTATCTGCTACAAAAAGCAGAAGCCAGAGAAGCCCAACTCAGCGCCTACGAAAGCCAGCAAAAAGAACTCGAAAAACAGCAAGCATTCGTTGAAAAATTCCGCGCCAGCGCTACTCGCAGCACCCAAGCCAAAAGCCGCGAGAAACAGTTAGACAAAATCGAACGCATCGAAGCGCCCACCGGCGGATTAAAAACTTTGCATTTCCGGTTTCCCCCCGCACCCCGCAGCGGCCGCGAAGTAGCAATAATTGAAGATTTGGTACACTCCTACGGCGAAAAAATCCTATTTTTAGGAGCCGACTTATTAATTGAAAGGGGCGATCGCATAGCCTTTCTCGGCCCCAACGGCGCGGGTAAATCTACTCTGCTGCGGATGATTATGGGCTTGGAAAAGCCGACTGAAGGTACTGTCAAATTGGGAGGCCACAACGTCATCCCCGGTTACTTTGAACAGAATCAGGCAGAGGCCTTAGATTTGAATAAAAGCGTGATGCAAACGATTCACGACGAAGTACCCGACTGGAAAAATGAAGAAGTTCGGACTTTGTTGGGCCGTTTCTTATTTACGGGCGAAACAGTATTCAAACAAGTTGGCGCTTTAAGCGGCGGCGAAAAAGCCCGCCTAGCTTTGGCAAAAATGCTGTTGACTCCTGTGAATTTGCTAATTTTGGACGAACCTACAAATCACCTCGATATTCCGGCGAAAGAGATGATGGAAGAGGCGATTCAGAATTATGACGGTACCGTAATTATCGTTTCGCACGATCGCTATTTCATCTCCCAAGTCGCTAACAAAATAGTCGAGATTCGGGACGGAGAGTTTCGCCCTTATTTGGGAGATTACCACTACTATCTCGATAAAATAGCTGAAGAAAAAGAGCTAGCCAAGTTAGCCAAAATTGAAGCAGAAAAAGCAGCTAAAAAAGCAGAAAAAGAAGCGAAGAAAAAAGCTGCTGCTAAGCAAAAATAAACTTGCATCCCACGCAGATAAACCTTAAATCCGCGTTTATCTGCGTGCATCTGCGGTTTAAAAAGCATCTGATTCTTAACTAACCCAAAATTCGACTAATCATCTGATTCGCCTGGGACTCGTAACTCCCACCAAACAATTTAAAATGATTTAAAATGTGATAGAGATTATAAAGAGTTTTGCGTTCTTCATACCCTGAATCCAAAGGCAAAACCTGATTATATCCCCGGTAAAACTGCGCCGGAAATCCACCAAATAGCTCGGTCATCGCAAGATCAACTTCTCTATCTCCCAAATATGCCGCCGGGTCAAAAATCACCGGTTCCCCCGCAGATGTCACCCCCGCATTTCCCCCCCACAAATCCCCGTGAACTAGCGAGGGTTGAGGTTCATAACCAGCTAACAATTCAGGAATCATCTCTAATAAACGTTCTCCTTGCGGAAAATGACCTCCCCGGCGCCTAGCCAATTTTAACTGATAACCAATCCGATGTTCGGCCCAAAATTCGGCCCAATTTGCCGTCCAATTATTAATTTGTATAGTTGAGCCGATCGTATTATTAATCTCCCAACCAAAAAATCCCCTTAGCAAGCTAGAATTAGGCTCTTCTCCCCCCCTTAGCAAGCTAGAATTAGGCTCTTCTCCCCCCCTTAGCAAGGGGGGGCTGGGGGGGGTGTATTTGTGCATTTCGGCGAGTTTTCGCCCCATTTCTTCCCAAGCTCGATCGCCCCCGCGTCCTCCCAAATCCAGCCATTCCAGCACAATATAAGCGGAATTCCCCTCAGTTCCCCAGCAAATCGGCTCAGGTACTCGAATCGTCTGGGTTTCCCGCATTTGCTGCAAACCCAGCGCTTCAGCTTCAAACATCGCGACTTGGGAAGCTTGATTGATTTTCACGAAGTAAGTGCGGGAACTGCTGCTGATATAATAGCCTTGATTGATGCAGCCACCGCTGACGGAACGGCGATTGTCGATCGAAAATGTTTCTCCGGCTGTTTCAGAGATGTGCGCGGCAATTTTCTCCCACATAGCATGAAATCGTGTTGAGGGTTGAGGGCGATCGAAATTACTTTAACAGGTATAGCAAATTAAAAATTAATCAGCAAAAACAACAAAGCTTAATTAGCAAAAACAACAAAGCACCTATCTGTACAGAGAGGTGCTTTTGTTTAAAAATGGTTCCAGGGATTGAGCTATTTTCGAGCTGGAACCAGGGCGTTTAACCATCTAAAAATTAGTAGTATCTCAGTGATGCCACTGAGTATTTTGAAACTACCAAAAAGTAGTAAGGGTGAAAAACCCTGAAGACTGCAGAGAATTAAGTCATCATCATCACCATGTAGAAAGAGAGGTCAAGCCCTCGGTCTATTA
>NZ_JAUBOQ010000101.1:0-4231 GCF_036700325.1 Microcoleus sp. Z1_B2 | reverse complement strand
ATTAGGATAAGTTACTAGCAAGTCTTGTAACTGGTCTTCCGAGTCGTAGGGCTGTTCCATCATTTCTACCAGCCTGTCGTCGTCCTGAATCAGATAAATACCTCCAGCCATGCCAGCCCACCTACTTAATTTTAGATTTGAGATTTGAGATTTGAGATTTCCGGCTTAGTTATTAGTCTTTAGTCTTCATTCCGCAGCCAATGATATCATGTCCGATCGATTAACCATAATATCCCCGTCGGGGCTGGTTTGTGAGACAGGGTAAACGCATCTTAACTTTTACCCAAAATATGATACAATTAAATCCGACTAATTTTTCATGTAGTTTATTGTAGTTTATTGATGCTATCAATGGCAAGAGGTTTTAGTAAAGCTGTAACTTCCCAACAAAAATAAACAGATTCATTACCACCTTCAATGAATCTTTTAAATACCCTTTTTTTAGAGCATTTTCCCAACTATAAAAATTCAAGAATAGAAAGAAGTAAAGAACACTTACTTAAAGATATTAGATCGACGATGGCGATTCTAGCTGTCCAGACGCGGTGCAGACGGATGGGTGGCAATAGAAGCCTAGGTAATGCCAAATATCAATGCTTAAAAAGCTTTCTATAATTACCGAATAGCCTACCATCTCATGACACATTTAGTCGGCTATTTTCCCGAAGTGAACCACAATAGTTTCAAGAATGTTTTTTGACTTGGGTAAATGCCATAGTCGGGGAATTAGAACTAAACGCGATCGCCCTTCATTGATGGCGAAACAATAAAACAATTATATGACCGAAATAGCCAGCCAAAAGCGATATATATAGTTACAAGCTAGTCTTCATTTCATCAATTGGTTTTAGAAAAAAAAAACATAAAAAATCTAATGGAATGACCAAGAATTTCTTGATGCTACCCGCCACGTGATTTATCCGTGCAATCAATCCAAAATCTAAAATCGAAAATCCTCAAGCCCCCGAATTTATCCGTGGGGTAAAGCCAAAATCTAAAATCTAAAATCTAATGACAGCGATTGCGGAATTAATAGAAATGTTATAAATTGCCGGAAGTGTAATAACTATAGATGATCGGCTGTTATCAAAAAAATATAATATCTCTGATTTTTAAGAAAAAAGAAGATTATATTTTAGCTTTCAAAGGCAATCAACAACTTTTATACAAAGCCGTGAAAGAGTGGTTTGAAGTAGCTCAAGAAGCAGATTATTTAGGAAAAAAGTATGATTATTATGAACATGAACAAGTAGAAGCAGGACATCACCGAGTGTAACAAAGACAAGTCGGGAATGTGGATTTATCCGAGTTACCACCTCTGCATAATCAAGCATTATGGACGGGATCAAAAACAGTTGTCATGATAGTTAGTGAACAAAGATTGTAGAATAAAACCACCACATAAGCTCGTTTTTACGCTTAGTAGTTTCAGCAGTAATGCTGAGACAATGGCTGGGGCGAGCCGCAGTCACTGGGGCATTAAAAATAGCTTATATTGGACGCTTGATGTTACATTTTGTGAATATAAAAGCTGGATTATGAAACAGAACTCTCCCGTAAATTTTGCACTTCAATCGGAGGCTAGCCGTAAATATACTGCAACAAGAAAAAACTTCCGGCACAAAGTCTAAAAATGGAACGCTATCGAGCGGGAAGGGATAATTATTGATTTCAAATTTTAAACTTTGCCAGCTAACGCTTAAAAGATAACACCCATCTCTTGTGAAATCTATCCTGATTTTTAAATTTTATAAATTCTTAAAATTTTGATTGAATCTGCTTCACTGGGGTTAAACTTAAGAATTTTCCGAATTTTTTTTTAGTTATTTAGTAATGCAAAAACTCACTTTTTTGTCAAATTAAATTAATTTAGATACGTTTACCATATTCTCAGTATAATTTTTATGACAATTTGTGTAATATCTCAACTTATTAAATCACAAAAATATCTGTAAGTGAATATATAATTGCTTTTACACCGCCTAATTTTTATATTTTATAGTTAATTTTTATAAGATTATTAACTTTTTGAAATACTAGGTTCTGTAGAGCAGGAATTAACAACCGAATCAAGTTGATTAAGCGGCAAGCTTATGGATTTGTCAACTTTGATAACTTTCTGGCGAGGCTATTAGCTTGCTTTTCTGATTAGTTTTGCCGATCGTGTTGACTCCAGAAGAACTGAATAAGCTAGAGGCAGTCTAACACCGAAAAGCGTAGCTCCATAGAAGTTACAATATAAAGATATTGTGAACTTACCTTGAGTGTCGCTAAAATATTAAAATAACAGCTCGCGAGTGGAATTTAAGAGGTAAGACTTGAAACAAGTTGGATTAGTGGCGATCGGACGCAATGAAGGGCCGCGCCTGCGCCAGTGCCTAGTATCGGCCACAGACAAAGTTGCCCGCGTCGTGTATGTCGATTCCGGATCAACAGACGGTAGCCTAGAGTTAGCCCGATCGATCGGAGCCGATACAGTAGAACTAAACTTATCTATACCGTTTACTGCAGCACGCGCCAGAAACGAAGGCTTTGCTCGCTTGCTGAAACTATCACCAGACATCGAATTTGTCCAATTTGTAGACGGCGACTGCGAATTGGTTGACGGATGGATCGAACTCGCCCAGCAAGAACTCACAGCCAAACCCGACGTAGCCGTAGTGTGCGGGCGCCGGCGCGAAAGATTTCCCAACGCCACAGCATACAACCGACTCTGCGACATCGAGTGGGACACGCCTGTCGGCGAAGCCAAAGCCTGCGGGGGCGACTCGATGATGCGCGTCGCGGCGTTCGAGCAAGTCGGCGGTTTCAACCCTGCACTCATTGCTGGCGAAGAACCGGAACTCTGCGTGCGGCTGCGTCAAAACGGCTGGAAAATCGAGCGCTTAGATGCAGAAATGACCCTGCACGACGCCCAAATGACAAGTTTTACCCAGTGGTGGAAACGTTCTCAAAGAGCCGGTCACGCCTACGCCGAGGGTTCCTGGCTGCACGGAAACACCCCCGATCGCCACTGGGTCAAAGACACCACCAGCATCTGGTTCTGGGGATTCGTTCTGCCTGTGCTAGCATTGGGTACAGCCTGGTTCACCCACGGGTGGAGCCTGTGGTTGCTCGCCGGCTACCCGATACTTACCTACCGAATTTACCGCCGGATGCTGGAGCGGAATTTGCCAGCCAAGGATTCTGGTCTTTATGCTATATCTTGTGTGATCGGGAGATTTCCCCAATTGCAAGGTCAGATTCAGTTTCATCAGCGTCGCTTGCTGGGACAGCGCAGCAACTTGATCGAATACAAGAGATCAAGCCCATCAATGGAGCAAGTTAGAATTAGTGCTAAGTCTACTAAGTAGGTTAGCCACCATCAACTTAACAGGTTTTTTCTGGAACGTACTTCTCCCCTGTAATCCCGATTCCCGTGTAGAGGCGGGTTTTCTCCCCAACCTCTACACCCGACACCGGAACCTCAAAAAACCTGCAACCGATCGAGTAATTTCTTCAAAACTAAACTGACAAAGATCGATTTATAAACAAAGGTATCCAACCAATGAACAACCAAAAATTGTAATTGCTCAACTAGGGGAAAAAAGGGAGCCATCAGTAGAGAGAGCTTGTTGAATGGATTGATAAGCAGTTAAACCCGGACGCTTGCCAGTATTAACAACTGAACGAACGGCAGCAAACAAATCTCGCCCCCATTCCGAACGGAAGCCATTGGTCACACGGCGAAATATCACACTCATCCGAATCGCCTGTTCACTACTATTATTCGTGGGTGGAATTGTCGCATCTTCCAGAAATAGAAATAAATTGTCAATCAGCCCACCGTAACGTTTTCGTAACCGTATACCATCCGGATGCTGTGGTGCTAAATCCAAAATTTTGGTTAATCTTTCCTGTAAATTTATTCGATATCTCAAGAGTCTAGTATCATCCATATTCTCCCGTTGCCGATGGATGATAAAAGCCCTTAATAATAACCTCTTCATCGCTGGGGCAAAAATTCTGGCAAGAGCATCAATCGCATATTGGCAATCCCGCAGTTGATGTGCACTCACACACTTGCCATTGTGGTGCTGGGTGATTTTTTTGAGCGCGGGAGAAATCTGACACCCAGATATCGGGACGATGTTCTGCGAGAACTTCGTTAGGAATGATATCAAATCCGGTAGCATCGTCCTGTATTCATCTCTGTATTCTCTCCCTCTGCGTTCTCTGCGCCCTCTGCGGT
>NZ_JAUBOQ010000099.1:0-5268 GCF_036700325.1 Microcoleus sp. Z1_B2 | reverse complement strand
TGGTTCCGGCGCGGGTGTTGGTTCTGGCGCGGGTGTTGGTTCTGGCGCGGGTGTTGGTTCCGGCGCAGGGACGGGTGGTGTTGGTGTTGGTGGTGTGGGTGTTGGTTCCGGCGCGGGTGTTGGTTCCGGCGCAGGGACGGGTGGTGTTGGTTCCGGCGCGGGCGCGGGTGTTGGTTCCGGCGCAGGGACGGGTGGTGTTGGTTCCGGCGCAGGGACGGGTGTTGGTTCCGGCGCAGGGACGGGTGGTGTTGGTTCCGGCGCGGGCGCGGGTGTTGGTGTTGGTTCGTTCAGGGGAATGGCAGAGACAGTAGCGCTGGCGGGGCTGGTAGCGCCCTGGTTGTCTGTAGCGCTGTAGGTGAAATTTGCTGTTGTAAAGTTGGCTGTGGATTGGAAAAATAATTGGTTAATGTCAGCAGGTGTCAGAATTTGACCGGCGCGGATAATCCTGCCGCCGGTTTCGGGATTGCCTAAAAATATCAGCCCTTCATCTGCTGGTGGGACGGTGTTGATCGTGAAAGATGCGATCGACCCGTCTGGATCTGTGCCGCCTAGTCCTGCGATCGCCACAGTGCTGCTGGGGGCGATTTCGAGGTTGACGTTGTTAGCTACTGGCGGTTTGTTGGGCTCCGGCAGCACCGCCGAGACAGTAGCGCTGGCGCGGCTGGTAGCGCCCTGGTTGTCTGTAGCGCTGTAGGTGAAATTTGCTTTTGTAAAGTTGCCTGTCGATTGGAAAAATAATTGGTTAATGTCAGCAGGTGTCAGAATTTGACCGGCGGTGACAATCGTGCCGCCAGTATCGGGATTGCCTAAAAATACCAGCCCTTCATTTGCTGGTGGGACGGTGTTGATGGTGAAAGATGCGATCGACCCGTCGGGGTCGCTTCCTCCCAGTCCTGCGATCGCCACAGTGCTGCTGGGGGCGATTTCGAGGTTGACGTTGCTAGCTATCGGCCGTAGGTTGGCGGGAGTCGGAGTCGGAGTCGGTGGGAGTGGGGGAGTCGGAGTCGGCGCAGAGGCGATGCTGGTGGTAACAGTTGCGACGGAATCGCTGCCGTTATTGTTGCCGGGATTCGGGTCATTAGTGGTTGAGGTACTTCTTGCCGTGTTGCTGACAGTGCTGGTCGCGGGGACTGGGAATGTGACTCTCCGGCTGACGGTCACGCCGTCAGCTAAGCTGGCAATGGGCGGAAAGCTGACAATGCCTGTCGCTGGGTTGTAAGTACCGCCGTTGGATGCTGTGACGCCCGTTAAACCGGGAACGATGCTGTCTGTAAGGGTGATGTTGGTGGCGGTACTGGGCCCTCTGTTTTCGGTGAGAATGGTGTAGGTGACAGTCGAACCCGCGATCGCAGTAGCGGGCCCGGTTTTGAGCGTCACTACATCGGCGCTATCGGTGATAGTAGTGGTGACTCGCGCTTCGGGGCTGGTGCCGTTGTTGTTGGCAGGATTGGGGTCTGGGCTCGTTGAGGTGCTGCTAGCAGTGTTGGCGATGGGGCCGCCGCTGGCGGGAACTGCGAAACTGACGGTTCTGTTGGTGCTGGCTGCGCTGGCTAGGGATGCGATCGCCGTCCAAGTCACAATACCTGTAGTTGCGTTGTAACTTCCGCCCTCGGAGACGCTGACTCCTGTTAAGCCCGGAACAATGCTGTCGGCGATCGCCACATTGATTGCCGCACTCGGCCCACTGTTGGCTGCCGTAATTGTGTAGGTGACAGTCGAACCCGCGATCGCAGTAGCGGGCCCGGTTTTGCGCGTCACTACATCGGCGCTATCGGCGATCGTGGTGGTGACTCTTGCCGACGGGCTGCTGCCATTGTTGTTGCCGGGATTGGGGTCATTAGTGGTTGAGGTGCTGCTAGCAGTGTTGGCGACGGTGCCGCCGGTGGCGGGAACTGCGAAACTGACGGTTCTGTTGGTGCTGGCTGCGCGGGCTAGGGATGCGATCGCCGTCCAAGTCACAATACCTGTAGTTGCGTTGTAAGTTCCGCCGTCCGACACGCTGACTCCTGTTAAACCAGGAACAATGGTGTCGGCGATCGCCACATTGGTTGCCGCACTCGGCCCACTGTTGGCTGCCGTAATTGTGTAGGTGACAGTCGAACCCGCGATCGCAGTAGCGGGCCCGGTTTTGCGCGTCACTACATCGGCGCTATCGGTGATAGTAGTGGTGACTCGCGCTTCGGGGCTGCTGCCGTTGTTGTTGCCGGGATTGGGGTCTGGGGTAATCGAGGTACTGCTAGCAGTGTTGGCGACGGTGCCACCGGTGGCGGGAACTGCGAAACTGACGGTTCTGTTGGCGCTGGTTGCGCTGGCTAGGGATGGGATCGCCGTCCAAGTCACAATACCTGTAGTTGCGTTGTAACTTCCGCCCTCGGAGACGCTGACTCCTGTTAAACCAGGAACAATGGTGTCGGCGATCGCCACATTGGTTGCCGCACTCGGCCCACTGTTGGCTGCCGTAATTGTGTAGGTGACAGTCGAACCCGCGATCGCAGTAGCGGGCCCAATTTTACGCGTCACTACATCAGCGCTATCGTTCGTAATAGTGGTCGTGACTCTCGCATCCGGGCGGCTGCCACTGTTGTTACCGGGTACGGGATCGATCGTGCTGCTGCTGCTGAATACACTATTTGTAATAGGGCCGAGTGTAGTTGGGGTCGTAACAGTTACGGTGCGGGTGGCTGTGGCCCCAACAGGTAAATTCGGAATACTCCAGGAAACCAGTCTCGTTGTCGGGTTGAAAGTGCCGTTGCCGTCGGCACTGCCAAATACTGCCCCGACGGGCAATTGATCTTCAACCACCACGTTTTCGGCGGCGTCCGGGCCGTTATTTACCGTCGTAATTGTGTAAGTGATGCTGCTACCCGGTGCCGCTGCCGCCGGGCCTGTTTTCGTTGAGGCAACATCTGCTGTAGTAAGCGGCACGTCTATAGTTTGGATCGACAAAGTGCGAACGTCGTGAATATTTGTTGCGGCTCCCGTTGAACCAGCAAAACCAAATTTGAATGTTGCCGGGATTGGCCCGTTTAAGTCCTCTAAATTGGCAATGTCGATAATAGTCTCGCCCTGATCTGTAAACAAACCATTATTGTTGAGATCAAAGTTAACAGTGAGACGGTTTGGCGTTGCAGAAGTGGGGGGTTGCAAAATAATTTGAACTCTTCTTCTGGCTTCTTCGCGACTGCTGGTAATGGCATTGTTCGGCCCGTTTGGAGGCAGAGGATTTACGGTATCGGGAATATTATCTATTCCCTGCGGCACAAACGTAGAAGTTAAAAATTGATATTGCGTAACTTCGCTACCTCGAAGCGTTACCGAATCTCGTCTAATTCCCCCCGGAAGTCCGCCTACCCGCCCTTGAGTTGTAGTTGAGAAATTTCCGAATTCATCCAATCCAATTCCTAAATAACCTCCCCGTAAACCGGACTGATTTGTATCTGTATTTTGCGCGTAGCCGAGAGAACCTCCATAGCCTCCAGCTACTGTTGGCGTCACAGTACCGTCAATTAAAAAGAAACTTATGCCGTCCCCTGTCTGCCCTGCTAAATCAGGACGATCAGGACGTGTAGTGCCGTCGTAGGCAAATATATCGAAGACAATTTTAAGACCGCTGTTGACAGGAACCTGACTGTTATAGATGACAAAAGTAGATTGGTCAAAAGTTCTTGTAGTTAATCTCAACGCCCCGCTGCCAACCGGGTCTATGTTCAAGCCCGGAAAACTCTCTGTTCCGGTTCCTGCTGTTAAAGCTGGAGCATCTGAAATGCCTGTTACCCCAGAGATCCAAGGCCCGATTAGACTTGCATCTTGAAAACTTTCATCCACTAAATTAATGAGGACAGCGCTGTAATTTTCCTGGGTGTTTGTTTCAAAGGCTATTGCTGTTTTTACTCGTCCTGCTGTAACATTTAATTGCCAGTTTCCTCCTAATTTGGCACTACCAATTAGATTGTTGGAAGCCGCTATATTTGCGCCTGTTAATTCTCTCAGCTTCCGCACGAAAGCAATCCCGGATTTTCCAGCCCCAACCTTACACGATAATAATAAAATATCGGCTTTTTCGCTTAAGGCATTTCGCCACTGCTGCAAATGCCGATCGTACTTTGATAAGTTTTCATTCGTCAGTAAAGTTGACCCCAGTTGCACGGAAGCTTCATTGCCGTGAGCAACAATCTGAAGGCTGGCAATTAAACTGCGTTTAGCTAGAATCTCCGTAATTTGTTCTACTCCGTCCAGAGTTCGATCGAGGACAATTATCTCTGTCCCTGGTTTGACTCCGCTGGCAAGATGCTGATAATTCTCTACCCTCGGATCGATGCAAACTAAATGTTTTGTATGTGTAGTCTTGACGCCCCGAGTCGCTTTTGTTAAACCGGAAATATCGAGCGCCATATCACCCACTAACGACGGCCCACTCCAAGAACTTTTTATGCAGTAAGTGTAGCGGCGATCGCAACTTGATTGGTGAATTGGCGAAGAGTAGTTGCACCCTAAATGTTTCATGAGTTACATAGCTCCTTGATCTATTAACTTTCAATCTTCAGTGGTAGATATTATTGTTAATTGCTAATGGGAAATTTCTAACTGCTCATTTCTCGATTTCGCATAGTTAACAAGTTATTTTTACTTCGTTTTTGTTTGGATCGACATCTTCCCAAAGTAGCAGTTCGCTCTATTTCGCTGGTAAATCAGGTTTTTTTTTCGCCAATTCAGACGTGAGCCTAAATTATTTTGAAATGAAAAAAATTAGCACAATCTACGATAAATTACCGTAAAATTAGATATTTTTTACCTAAAAGTAGTTGACAGCTTTGTATTTTTGTAGTATCAAAGGGGTTAATGTATGCGATTTTTATTACGACTCGAGTTTTTATCAAACCCAATTTGATCGATCTCAATCAGCCGACTCTCAAATCATCTATATGATACTCAAGAAATGGTTATATTTTTTGTAGTTTTAAACTTTTTTTGTTTTGTTTTTCATGACCAAATGACTCAATAAAAACCCTTTTTCTGGTTATTATTGAGTCGAATAACCCCCAAAATCTCCAAATTACTATTTTTTATGCTACATTCAAAAACTCGGTTTATCAAATAAACCGAGTTGCTAAAAGCATAGGAAAAAATGCAGCATATTTAATGCGCTTTGGTCTTAAGGAGAAAGAGTGAGAAAATCCCGATTACTCAGCAAATTATCAGCGCCAAAAACCTGAGCCAAAACCTCCCCAGTCGCCGCAACTTGTAGCAGTGTGCTATTGGCAGTCGAAT
>NZ_JAUBOQ010000098.1:0-5591 GCF_036700325.1 Microcoleus sp. Z1_B2 | reverse complement strand
TTAAATAACTTACAATTTTAATTGTTTTTGTGGGATGGGCGTCCCGCCCGTCCTTTTTGGCCGGGCGGGACGCCCATCCCACTTTCAAGAGTGGAAGTTATTTAATTCTCATTCCTTACTTAAGTTAAATCAATCGGTATTTAATGCTGTGCAGCCAAATTTGATATAAGATCGAGCTAAATTTCTAGTGTGAGAGTAGAGGCGTTTGTGAGCCAACAAGATATTTTAAATTTAGCAAAAGAAGGCGATGCCAGGGCGATCGCATTTCTGATCGGCCAAGCACTCCAAAGCTTCGGCGTCACGGCTAAAGCCAGCCGGGAAAACGACACCCTGCACCTGCTGCTGGAAGCAGAACATTTGCCCGCAGAAGAAGCCTGTCTCCGAGTCGCAGTCAAAGGGTTGCAGCGGCTGCAACCAAATAACCTTTACTCAGTGACAGTTTACGGGCGGCGCGACGGCCAGCAATTGCCCGCTTGGACTCAGACGGTAGAATTAAAAAAACGCTTGACTGCCGCACCCGTGAGTCCGTTAGTTGCCGTGAATGCCGCAGTAGCTGCGAGTGCAGCAGTAGCCGCTAGTGTAGCAGCTTCTCCCATTCCTGTGACTTTGCCCAAGCTAGAAAAAACTCAAAATGTCACAACGGCGCCCACTCAAATACCAGAAAAATCTCCGCCCCAACCCTCTAAAATCCCAACTCCAAAACCCCCAAACCAAAGGCAGCAAAAGCCATCACCCCAGCCAGAATTAGCAGGCACTAAAACTAAAAAATCTGGGCTGTCAGTCGGTGCTCTGAGTCTAATTCTCGTACCGATATCCGGCTTTGTGCTGGCTTCTCAACTTTACAAATCCTCACCCACCGCTACTAATAACCCTCTAACGTCAAAGCCTGCGGTACAAGAAGTGAGCTCGACACCCGCAGCCAAACCCCTTCCAGCTCCAAAACCGCCCTCCCCTGCCGCCACAAAACCTGCCATTGTGCCCGCCACAGTCAGCATCAAAGCAGTTGGTGACATGATCCCCGGCACAAATTATCCCTACAACAAACTGCCGGCAAAAAAAGAGATGTTATTAGAGTCGGTAAAACCGTACCTCAAAGGAGCTGATATTCTGTTTGGCAATTTTGAAAGCACGATGACCGATCATCCTTACAGTTCCAAAGCAGGCGGCGGACGAATGCTGTTTGCCTTTCGGACGCCTCCGAGTTATGCCAAAATTTTCAAAGATGTTGGTTTTGATATTTTGAATATTGCCAACAATCACTCTTACGATTTTCACGAGAAAGGATTTAATGACACGATTAAAAACATCGACAGCAACGGCATGAAGGCTGTTGGCAAAAGAGATCAAATTGTTTATAAAAATGTCAAGGGCGTGAATTTTGCCTTTATCGGTTTCAGCAACTACGGCGACGTTCACAATTCCTTGCTGGAACTCAAAGCGGGAGCAGAAGTTGTCAAAAAAGCCAAGCAAAACGCTGATATTGTAGTGATATCAGTTCATGCTGGAGCGGAAGGAACGGGAGCTCTGAATGTGAGAAATAAAACTGAGTTCTTTTACGGAGAAAACCGGGGAAATATGGTTTTGTTTTCGCGGACGATGATTGATGCGGGAGCCGATTTGATTTTGGGACATGGCCCGCACGTCCCGCGAGCGATGGAACTTTATAAAGGGAAATTGATTGCTTATTCCCTGGGAAATTTTTTGGGTTATCGCACTTTGTCCACAGCAGGAACACTCGGTCAATCTCTAATTTTGGATGTGAAAATGACTCCGAAAGGGGATTTTGTTTCTGGTAAGATTATCCCCGTCCAACTTGACGGGCGAGGTGTTCCGGCTGTTGATAACAAATTTAGGACTGTGGGTTTGATTAACCGTTTGACAAAGAGCGATTTTCCCAATAGCGGTTTGATAATTGATGACAAGGGGCAAATTTTGAAAAAAAGTAAGTAGTCGTTAGTGATTAGTCATTAGTCAGTAGTAATATCATGTCCGGTCAATTAACCATGATTCCTGTAGGGGCGGGTTCGCCAAGATATTGAATAGAAACGGGAAAATCTGTAAACCCGCCCCGGCCTTTAATCGCTGGTTCCCATGCTCTGCCTGGGAACCGATATCTAGAGGCTCAGCCTCGAAAAGCGATGGGAAAATTGGAGGCTGAGCCTCCGGATCTGCGTTACCAGGAAGAGCCTGGGAACAAGTAAATTGGAGGCTGAGCCTCCGGATCTGCGTTACCAGGAAGAGCCTGGGAACAAGTAATAATCAATCACCCATTACAACTGATTAGTGATCGATCATCGTTTTCAAAGCTTCTTTCATTTCGTCTGCAGTCGTCGTTGCTGTACCGAATTGACGGACGACAATACTAGCAGCCAAATTGCCCAAAACTGCCGCTTCCCAACCGGATGCACCGACGCACAAAGCTAAAGTCATTGCTGCTACAACTGTATCTCCAGCACCGGTTACGTCGAATACATCAGTCTTGTTAAAAGGGGGAATGTCCCAACTTTGAATGGCAAATTCCCCCTTTTCACAAATGGATGTTGGAGGGGGTGAATTTTTGATTTCTTCGCCGTTCGCCCTTTCAAACAAACTCATCCCTTCTTCACCGCGAGTAATCAGGATTTTTTGAGCTTGAGTTAAGTTCAATAAATCGCGTCCTGCTTGCATTAAAGTTTGAGGGTTTTTGATAGCATATCCGACGGCTTGCTCGGCTTCTGGCAAGTTCGGAGTAAACAGCATTGCTCCAGAATATCGCTGCAAATTTATTTGAGCGTCTACAATTGTTTTGCCGGGAACCACTGCCGATTCGATCGCCAAATTCGTCCAAACTCCGTCGCCGTAGTCGGAACAAACCACGGCATCTACTGTCGGTATTTGCTGCCGGATGTAGTCTGCCAGTTGCAACTGCAAATCTAAATCCGGCAACTCGTCCGATTTGCGATCGACTCGAACAATTTGCTGAGTCACCGACTGCCGCGCGTGCCCGGAGATTCGAGTTTTGGTGACAGTTGGACGCTGCGAATCGATTAAAATCCCACCCGTATCAATTCCCGCCGCCTCAAAAATACCGCACAAAGCCTTTCCCTGGTCGTCTTTTCCCACCAAACCAGCAACTTTTACTTTGCCTCCCAGTTTGGCTAAATTATAGACAGCATTTGCGCCACCTCCGGGTACTTGCTGAGTATTTTCGTAGCGCAAAATCAACACAGGTGCTTCGCGGGAAATTCGCTCTACTTGTCCGGTAAGAAACTCGTCCAAGGTCAAATCTCCGATCGCTAATACCTGCGCTCGATCGAAGCAGTCTAATCTTTTCAATAATTGCTCTGTTGAGGCACGCAGTTGAGGCAAAAAATCGGAATAGTCGTTAGTCATTAACCAAAAAAATGAGACTGAGGAGTTGATAATTGAGTGTGGAACGAGCGGGAATTAAAAATCCTAATATAATTTAATAATTAATTTCCTCCCTTATTTTATTTTTAACTTTTAATTGATTTTCTCACTGGGATTTTGAGAAACCAGTTGCAGGCTATTTGCGATCGCACTCGCTCAAACAATTTGGCAAAAAAATGCGGATAAAATCGCAGCCTTTGAGACTCAACTGAAAGTTTCACGGTGTGGAAGTTTCCTTCTACATAAGTGCCTTCAAAAAACAGCAGAATTATTTCAATTTCTGCTTGATGATCGTAATCACCTGAGTCATTTGTTTTTTGAGTGCATCAATTTCCGCTTGCATTTTCGCCATTTTCACAGTCATCGCCTGAATTTCGGCGGCGCCCGCTCCAGAAGTGGCTGCAGCGGGGGCTGCTGGGGCTTCCGGCACTGGTTTCTTTTTGGCCAGTACCATGGCCGATTTGATCGCCTCGGTTAGCTGCTTCTTTTCAAACGGTTTGGCGATGAATGCAAAAAAATGCTTCTCAAAGGGTTTCGGAATTTTTTCCATCACCTCTTCTTCGCGGCCCGACATGATCACCAAAGGTATCTTAGAAAGCTCAGGATGGGCTTGCACTTTTTGATACACTTCCCAACCGCTGACTTTGGGCAGTAGGAAATCTAACATAATTAGATTGGGCCGGGCTTGACGGATCAGTTTGAGTCCCTCTTCGCCGTCTTTTGCTTCTAGAACTTCAAAGTTACCCTGCGGCAACATCTCTCGGACTCGGACGCGGATGACTTTACTGTCATCGATTACCAAGATTTTTTGACCAGCCACGACTGACTCCTTCAGTAATGAATGAGTGATGATTTGCAACCTTCAGTATATCCCTAACAGAATTCTACCCATAATTCTGGGCGAGTTTAGTTTTGTTGCATTTCGGCGCGATTCGGATTTCGGGTGATACTCCTACAAGTTCAGGGGCTTTGATTTCGGATACGATCGAAGGAATTAACTCAATCACCACTTAATTTTATGTCGCCCCAAACTCCTAAAACTCCTACTGTCAAAGCAGTTGCCGCTCAAATGCGGGGTGAAATCGAGGCGATGCCGGAGTGGTTGCGTAGGCCCGTTGGCAAAGCTAGCGAAATTTCCCAAGTGCAAAAAATTATCAAACAGCGGCAAATTCACACGATTTGTGAGGAGGGGAGATGCCCCAACCGGGGCGAGTGCTACGCCCAAAAAACGGCGACTTTTTTGTTGATGGGGCCCATTTGCACCCGCGCTTGTGCTTTTTGTCAAGTAGATAAAGGTCATTCTCCGATGCCCCTAGACCCGGAGGAACCGCAAAAGGTGGCCGAGGCTGTGCAGTTGTTGGGTTTGCGCTATGCGGTGCTGACTTCGGTGGCGAGGGATGATTTGCCGGATGGGGGTGCGGGTTGGTTTGCCAGGACGATCGCCCAAATCCGCCTTCTGAACCCGCATACTGAAGTTGAGGTACTGACGCCGGATTTTTGGGGGGGAACAGGTAGGGGCGGTGCCCCCGTGCCCGCCCTCCCCGTGCCCGCCGAGGGGGAGAATTGCGGTCTCGATGAGTTGCAGCGACAGCGGATTCGCACGGTGGTGGAGGCTAAACCGGCTTGTTACAACCACAATATTGAGACGGTGCGGCGGTTGCAAGGGCCGGTGCGGAGGGGGGCCAAGTACGATCGCTCGATCGACGTTCTGCGTATTGTCAAGCAATATGACCCAACTATTCCCACCAAATCCGGTTTGATGTTGGGGCACGGGGAAACCGAAGCCGAGATAGTCGAAGCGATGATTGATTTGCGGGACGCCAAGTGCGATCGGCTCACCCTCGGTCAATACATGAGACCATCTCTAGAGCACCTCCCAGTGCGTAAATACTGGACGCCAGCCGAATTTGACCGTTTTGGGTCGATCGCGCGGGAGATGGGGTTTGAGCGCGTGCGATCGGGGCCTCTCGTCCGCAGTTCCTACCACGCCGGAGAAAACGATTGAAACTAATTTGAATTCAACTCGGTATAAACTTGTTACCAAGAAATTGGGTATAAAGCCCCGTCCTTCTAGGACGGCTTTAATTAATTATCAACTTTTGTTAAGTGTTTTCTTGAACTTTCTTGCATTGTGTTCATTGTAGAGTACAATAACTAGACTACAGGTTGAATAACCGCCGATACACATGAGACACCACGCT
>NZ_JAUBOQ010000097.1:0-5717 GCF_036700325.1 Microcoleus sp. Z1_B2 | reverse complement strand
CCTTTAATCGTTCACTGTTCATTTAGGGAGTGGATAGGTTTTCTTTTTCACCCTTATTCTCTCCCGGCGCGGTGGCTCTAGTTCTTCTGAAAGCCACCGCTCTCATCTTTGGTTAGTCTAAACTACAGATTTTCAGGCGCAGCAAAATACTCTCGCGGATCGGTTGCCTTACCTTGTTGGCGGGCTACATAAAAATGGTAAAGACCCCGGTAAATCATCTCTAACAAAATCGAATCTATTGGTAAAGAGAGTTGGTCAGCAACGGCATCACCTAAATCGACAAAGATTGCATAAAATATCCAACTCCCCCAAATTTGAAGCTGAATCCCGTTAAGAGAACCCGTCCACAAATAACTTAATCACAACAGCCTTTTTACGGTATTAAAAGCCTCTTCAATTCTCCAGCGCCTGCGATATAAATCTGCCACAACGTAGGGTGGTAATACATGAGGATCTAGTACGCTTGTCAAATAAGAATGCCAAGCTTTACCCGAACGAATTTCAATCAGTCGTAAGGTAATAAATGGTGTTTTTGCTGTTCCTGAACCCAAACGTACCAGACTATATTTCAGGTCGTAACTTTTGGTAAATACTTGCTGTACTTGAATTGCTGCTCCTTTTTTTAAGCGCGTAACTAAGTGGATATCTCTTTCAATTAATCTGAGCCAAAAGCTAAAATGATCAAATCCCCTATCCAGTAATAGTAAAGTATTTGCTGGTACTAATTGCAGGATATTTTCTTCAATCTTAACATCAGAAGCTTGCTTAGTTTTCCCGAAACCAAATATCAACAGGAAGCCTGGTCATTAAATCTATGACTGTTGCCATCTTTCCTGCCAACTGCCCTTTTGGTATATCTTCCAGGCTTTTGAGCTTGCAAAACAATGCTTCGAGCGTTGAACTATCTACTATCCAAATACTCGAAAATTTGGTCAAGGCAAATTTAATGCTTTCTGGTAAAGGTCGTTGATTTCTCTGGTACCAAGCAGTTCTTAAACTTGGTAATAAATTTGGCGTTGCTGAGTTAGAGTATGAATAGGAGGAATAATTTATGCAATGCCCAGAATGTAACCCACATTCCGCAGGTCTTTAAATAGAATTGATGGTTATAAAATTTAAAAATTCAAGCCTGAAGTGATTACCCAGTAATCACTTCAGGCTTTTTTGAGATACAATGAACGAATGAGGAGCCAAGAGGAAAAAACCATGAATGAGCATCAAGAAGCCATAAAAGTCCTAAATTTAGACCATTTAGGAATAGTAGCAGGGATAATAGACGAGATGGAATTAGTAGAAGAAGTCAATAAAATAGTAGGAATAACAACCCAAGAAATGCTCAGCCCAGGACAAGTCATGAAAGCAATGATTTTGAATGGACTAGGCTTTTTAAGCGCCCCATTATACATATTCGAGGAATTTTTTGTAGGAAAAGCAACATCACATCTAATCGGAAAGGGAATACTACCCGAACATCTAAACGACGATAGACTGGGAAGAGCTCTCGACAAATATTATCAAGTGGAACAAAACTCTTCACAACAATCGCCATGAAAGCCGCCCATAAATTCCAAGTAAAAATGAACAGCATCCATTTAGATGGAAGTTCAATGTATGTACAAGGAGAATATAAAACCCAAGTTAAAAACAGCGACCAAACAGAAAAAGAACCCGGACCAGAAACATCAGAAATGAAACCAATAGAAATAGTTCACGGATATTCCAGAGACCATCGACCAGACCTGAAACAATTTATCATAGACATGATTGTAACAGGAGACGGAGACATACCACTATATCTAAAAATAGATTCAGGAAACATCGACGACAAAAGCGTATTCGTATCAAGACTAAAAGAATTCAAAAAACAGTGGACATTTGAAGGAATCTGCGTAGCAGACAGCGCCTTATACACCAGGGAAAACCTATCAGCAATGACAGGAATCAAATGGATAACAAGAGTCCCATTAAGCATAAAATCAGCCCAAGAGCAAATCGTAGACATCCAAGAAAGCGAATGGCAATCAAGCTCAAAAAAAGGATATAAGATAGCCGAAAGAGCTAGCGAATATGGAAACATAAAACAAAGATGGTTAGTCATAGAAAGTGAACTCAGGAAACAAGCAAGCATCAAACAAATAGACAAACAAGTAAACAAACAACAATCAAGGGCCCAAGCCGCACTACGCAAGCTTTACCGGCAAAAATTTGCCTGCGTTGCCGACGCAGAAACCGCCATAAAAAATCTATCAGACACATGGAAATATCACCAGATTACCGAAATTGAATGTCAAGAAAAAAGCCATAAAAAACAAAAAACACCAGCCAAAAAAGCTAGTGATATAGACACAATAGCCTATCAAATAATCGGTAAAATAGAAACGAGACCCGAAATAATATCCGCCGAAAAAATTAAAACAGGGAGATTTATACTGGCAACAAACATTTTAGATAAAAACGAAATAACCAACCAGCAGATATTAGAAGAATACAAAGACCAACAAAGTAACGAAAGAGGATTTAGATTTTTAAAAGACCCATTATTTTTCACATCAAGCGTCTTCGTGAAAAAAACCGAGAGAGTAGAAGCAATTGCCATGATAATGGGAGTATGTTTATTAGTATATAATCTCGCCCAAAGAAAGTTGAGACAAGAATTAGAATCAGCCAATGCCAGCATCAGAAACCAGGTCAAGAAAATGACAAATAAACCGACAATGCGGTGGGTATTTCAGATGTTTCAAGCCGTACATTTAGTCAACCTCAATGGAGCCGAACAAATAAGCAACTTAACAAAGGAACGTCGGGAGATATTAAATTATTTAGGAAAGGTTTGCGGTCAATATTATTTAATAGTTGAAGATGGGTAACTCGGAAAACAAACCGGAAAATATTGTTAAATAAATTCAAATTGTTGGCAACAGAACACTCATGTTGCCGGAATTGTGATGTCTTATTTAGGGAGAATGAGTTCAGATATTGCCTAATGAATATATTAGGCAATATCTGTGAATTCCAATTTCTTATATTTCGCCAAAATCGCAAAAAAATGATACTAAAATTAGAAAAGGTAGGCACAGATATTTTTCCTACAGTGAAGGTATGAAAATCCTTAGTCATCAAAGCCAGAACTGCGGAATGTGGGATGTAAATCAACCCATATCCGTAAAAACGGCAATAAAAAAGGAAAACAGAATCACATTTGTGTCCAATGTGGTCGTCAATTCCTCAATCAGTATGAACCCCAGCGAGGTTATAGCGAGGCCATCAAACGTGATTGCCTAAAAATGTATGTCAATGGTATGGGTTTACGTGCGATAGAACGAGTTAAGGGTGTTCATCATACCGAGCGTAATAAATTGGGTAAAACAAGTCGGAAAACTGTTGCCAGATGTTTATGACCCTGAAGTCATCCCAGAAGTTGGTGAACTCGATGAATTACAAACTTATGTAAAAAAAAACAGACAGGATATGGTTGTGGACAGCGGTTGACCACTTTCAACCAGGAATTTTAGGATGGGTATTAGGGGATCATAGCGCTAAGACATTTGAACCATTATGGGAGAAAGTAAGTGCATGGAAATGCTATTTTTATGTAACTGATGGATGGTCTGTATATCCCATGTTTATTCCTGATGGGGATCAGATTATTAGCAAGACTTATATGACCAGAGTAGAAGGGGAAAATACCAGACTAAGACATTATTTGGCTCGGCTACATCGTAAGACTCTTTGTTATTCTAAATGTGAGGAAATGCTCAAGCATTCTATTAAGTTATTAATACATTACTTGAAGTTTGACGATATTCCCATTCCTGGGGCATTCATACCTTGATTCAGCAACGCCATAAATTTTTGAAGACTCCTTCAAATAATGTGGCAGGAAAACTTAAAAATCTTTGAGACATTGCTTGTTGAGTGACTGTTGTGGGTCGGCACCGCAAAAAACCCGCTCTTGCCAACATTCTTGTGAGTTCTGTTACTCCAGCTACGTCTCGCCACAGCAAAGTTAATACTGCTGCTACCATCAACGGTAAGTTGAGAATTCTCCCTCGCAAACCCAGTTGACGGTAGTAATTTTCTTGTGAGGTAATGGCCGGTGTTAGTAATGCCGATAGTTGTGAGGCAATCTCCTCGTCTTCCACCATCGGCCTTGTGGTTTTTTTGGCATGGTCACGGTTGGTTTTTTGACTTTTAGCCATATTTACTGACCTACACAATCGCTCAATTATTTGTCAATTATATCCTTCGGTCTCCCCAAGGTGGTGCAACTATTATGCTTGCCCCGACGCTGCCGTGCTGGGGATATGCAACTATTATTGATCGTCCGCCATTATTATCGATCGTCCGCCATTATTATCGATCGCCCACCATTATTATCCATCGCCCACCATTATTATCCATCGCCCGCCACTATTATCCATCGCCCACCATTATTATCCATCGCCCGCCACTATTATCCATCGCCCACCATTATTATCGATCGCGATGCAACGCCAATCGAGCACACAACTTATTAATAATGATAATCGCGATCGGGTGAGAGAGTCCGCCTGCGGCGGACTCTCTCACTCTTCCCCTATTTGATTATCATTATCATTTAATAATATTTCTATCCCAAGAGGTATTGACAAAATCTACTCCCTTTTAACTTGTTACCAATGCCCGATATCTGGGTGTCAGATTTATTTAGCGCTCAAAAAAATCACCCCGCACCACAATGGCAAGTGTGTTTGGCTCATCAATTGCGGGATTGCCAATATGCGATTGACGCTGGGGACAGGATTTTTGCCCCAGCGATGAAGAGATTATTATTAAGAGCTTTTATCATCCATCGACGACGAGAAAAAATCGACGATGCCAGACTCAAGCGATACCGAGAAAATTTACAGGAAAGATTAACCGGGATTTTAAATTTAGCGCTACATGATCCGGATGGTATCCGGTTACGAAAACGTTACGGTGGGCTGATGGACAATTTATTTCTATTTCTGGAAGAGGCGGGGATTCCACCAACGAATAATAGTAGTGAACAGGCGATTCGGATGAGCGTGATATTTCGCCGTGTGACCAATGGCTTCCGTTCTTCATGGGGGCGAGATTTGTTTGCTGCTGTTCGTTCAGTTGTTAATACTGGCAACCGTCATGGCTTGACGGCTTATCAATCTATTCAACAAGCTCTCTCTACTGATGGCTCCCTTTTTTCCCTAGTTGAGCAATTACCCTTGGTCATTCTTTAACGTTATATGCTTGCTATGCAAGCATTATAACGTATTTTCACCGTATTTTTTGTTTAAGTCCCGCTAAAAAGTCATTACAAAGCGTGTCGGTAGCTTCTTTGAATGGTGAATTTATCTCAAAATATACTCACCACTGATGAACAGTGTTCAATAAGATGCGTTCCCCCTGGGAACTCCCCTTAGCCTCTGAACTACTTTAGGCTAGTAGCACTAAGTACATTTGTGATCTGCATTCCGGTTGTTTCATGGCTTACTTGACCGTGACCGGACTCTTATGGAGTCTTTTACATAGGGGTAGAGGGTGTGAATCCTCTAAGGAAGAGGGCTCTCCAGACTAAACGACCATTTATTTCAAGTCGCGCACGGGCATTCACCGTGATTCACGTTTCAACGAATCGCACTTCTTATACCCATGCGGGGGAAATAGTCCGCCCCAAAGCCGTATTTGGGCCGAAAAAAAGACCCCATAGTTAAAAGAGG
>NZ_JAUBOQ010000096.1:0-6122 GCF_036700325.1 Microcoleus sp. Z1_B2 | reverse complement strand
TTTATTTTTCGTGATGCCAAGCAATTTACGGGATTGTCGGATTGTCAAGCTCGTCATTTACCACGGCTTGATTTTCATTTTAATGCCAGTCTAATTGCCTTAAATTTAGCAAAACATGAACTCTCTAGTTGTCATTCATCTGCCAAGTCGTTTGTGTTTTCAATGGCTTCTTATAAACGGCTGGAATTCAATAAGCATCTACTTTGTACCTTTATTGATAAGTTAGATTTAGACCCGGATTTGATTTTAAACCATCCTAATCTTCCTTCAGTCTTGTCTTATGGTACTTTGGCTGCTTAAAAACTGTCCGGAGTATTGATTATTATAGCAATCCTAAATCATTCAGGTACATTTGTAGGGGTAGTGCTACCCCTACTCCCCGTGCCTACCCCCTATCTATCGGGGCAACCGGGCGTGGGATTGCCCGTACAATAATTAGGCGAATGATTTAGGGTGGCTATATATCTAAAATAAGTGCGTTATTAAAAACAATTACAGCAGTTGTATTGCCCATGTTTTTCGATGTATCTCTCCGATTTCTTCATTGTTATTGCGTGATAGCCGGATGCAGCAAAGTTGCTTGCTAATCGATACTCAGTTTTATTACAGCATATTCGGTGATTGATGAAATACAGTAGCCGCTATATTTATTCGGCAACATCGGTGACTCGATAGGCAACTGTGCCACCTGTTTTTTCGATTGCAGCAACTAAGTCCTTGAGTCTATCTTCGCGGCGGGCAGCAAGCATGAGTTTGGCTCCGCTGGCGGCTAAACGATGAGCGGTGGCTTCACCTAAACCGCTACTTGCTCCAGTAATGATGACCACCTTGTTTTGAATCTCAGACATATTCACTCCTGTTAATTGATTAAATCGGCTCACCTAAAATCGATCGCAAATCCGCTTAATTACCAAGCGCGATCGTATTGAATTGGAGCAGGCACCGATTGACGTAGTTGCTTCGCAGCCCGCATCGGCCAATAAGGATCGCGCAGCATTTCTCTAGCAAGTAATACCATATCTGTTTGACCTGACAGTTAGGGAGTCGATCGCCTCTAGGGCAGTATTTACAGGTGCGACGCCAGCTTTGTCAAACTTGCATCCCGAATGGGCAAGTCATTTTGAGGTATCAAGATTAAACCAAATTACTTGTCTAAAACCTAAATTTTTATTGTTAGCAAAACCGGGGATTACTATAAAAAAATACAAAAGTGCCTGAGTAATTATCCAGTAGATAGGGTAAATCTGCAAGCAGGGCTTGCATAAATAAAAACAATTTTAACTAATCCTTTTTACCATTCGCCGATCGGTGAACCTACACCATGAGAAAACCGCTCAATACAAAAAAGTAATCAACACCGCTCCACCCAGCCTGAAATAAATTAAAAAAAGTAACTTGATTTAATCTCACCGCGCTCATCTCGTTGAGGTGAAACATTACCACTAATACCCCCACAATCCCTCGATCAACTTGCCAGAGGTTAAGCTTTTTGTGAGAAGTTGAACTCTGTGCAATGAAAAAATACCTTAGTCGAGGGTGGCCGTTGTGCTTGTTCCTCAACTACTGTCAACTCACTAAACATAGTCAACACATTAGACACTATAATATAACTTTATACTTTTTTCATAAAGTTGTGCAAGAAGACTTCCGACTGATCGTTGACTTAGTTCTAGTTCTCGCTGCTGCCGCAGCAGGAGGACTCTTTGCATCGCTATTGCGACAGCCGGTAATTCTCGGCTATCTCCTGGGAGGGATCGTAGTTGGGCCGGCCGGTTTGGGGCTGATTAAAGAATTAATTCAGGTAGACACCCTGGCGGAATTCGGGGTTGCTTTTCTGTTATTTGCCTTGGGAGTGGAATTTTCTTTCGCCGAACTCCAGAAAGTAAAAGCCATTAGTTTGGGCGGAGGGGGCTTGCAAATTGTGCTGACGATCGCCATTACTACTGCAATTTCCTTGGCTGTAGGCTGGGTAGAATCGCCCGCCCAAGGCGTGTTTTTAGGATCGATTCTGTCACTTTCCTCTACCGCAGTCGTACTGAAATGCTTGATGGAACGCAATGAATCCGGTACTTCCCACGGTCAAGTCATGCTGGGAATATTAGTAGTTCAAGATTTGGCTTTGGGGCTAATGTTAGCAGTTTTGCCGGCACTCAATCAGCCAGCAGAAGAGATCGGCATGACGGTAGCGTGGGCCCTGCTGCGGATCGGGTTATTTGCGATCGGTGCTGTAGTCGCGGGCATTTGGATGGTACCGCAGTTGCTGCGCTATTTGGCGAAAACAGAAAGTCGGGAACTGTTTTTGCTGGGAGTTGTGGTGTTGGCTTTAGGGATTGCGCTGCTGACAGAATATTTGGGTTTTTCGATCGAGATGGGCGCATTTGTGGCGGGTTTAATGATTTCGGAGGTGGAATATGCTGACCAAACTCTAACTTATGTCGAGCCTTTGCGAGATATTTTTGCATCCTTATTTTTTGTCACCATCGGAATGTTAATTGACCCGATGTTTCTGTGGAACCATCTAGAAGTAATTCTGGGACTGGTATTTATAGTATTTGTCGGCAAATTCTTGATTATAACGCCGATCGTCCGACTATTTGGCTATCCGCTAAAAACAGCATTAATCGCAGGTTTGGGCTTAGCTCAAATAGGAGAATTCTCCTTTGTACTCGCTAGTGCCGGCCAAGCTATGGGGCTGGTTTCGCGGAACGTTTACCTGTTAATTTTAGGAACGACAGCAGTCACCCTCGTGCTAACTCCGTTTGTGTTGAGAAGCGTGCCGCAGTTATTGAAATGGGCGGAAAATTTCGGGCCTTTGCAGCGCTATTTTGACGAAACATCTCAACCTGTGGCAATAGCTGAAAGTTTGCCGGAACAAAATTATGTTGTGGTTTGCGGCTACGGGCGAGTCGGCAGAATTTTAGTCAAAATGCTGCAAAGCCGCAACTGTTCTGTTGTGGTGATCGATGAGTCAGAAAGTAGAATTCAAGATTGCAGAATGCAAGGAATTCCTTACATTTACGGGAATGCTGCCAGTTGGCACGTATTGGAAGCCGCGCGGGTGGAACGGGCAAAAGCAATGGCGATCGCCCTTCCCGATCCCATGAGCACTCGCTTGTGTCTGAAGCGGGCTTTAGAATTAGTCCCGGATTTGGATATTGTGGTGTGCGCGAACCAAGATAAAGACATCGAACTGCTTTATCAATTGGGGGCCTGGGAAGTTGTGCAGCCGGAGTTTGAGGCCAGTTTAGAACTGTCTTCCCACTTGCTGGCTGGCATGGGACTTTCGGCAATGGCGATCGGGCGGGATGTGCAGCAAATTCGCAGCAGCCGCTATCTGGAATTGCGGCCACCGCGCGAACCTTTGGCGGTTTCGCGGGATTTGAAAGTGGCGGTTCGAGATATGAACAGCGAGTGGTACAACTTGCCGTCGGGTTCTCCCATCGCCAGCATGACTCTGGAAGAAACTAACTTGCGACAGTTGACAGGGGTCAGCGTGATGGCGATCGTCCGCGAGAATGGCGAGGAAATTGATTATCCTAACGGGAAGACAGCTTTGCAGTCGGGCGATCGACTTTTTGTAGTGGGAGAACCGGAAGAACTCATCAGTTTTGAGTTGCTGGCGAAGGGGGAAGTTGCAGTCCCGCAGGGGGACAGTTCTTGCCAGTGGCTGAGACTGCCAGCAAACAGCCCTTGGGCGGGCCAAAAACTGTCAGAGGTAGATGTGCTGACGCAGTACGGGGTGCAGGTGCGGGCTATCCGCCGGGAAGGGAAATTTACTCGCTGGCCCGACGGAAGTAGCAATTTGCAAGAAGGCGATCGTTTGCTGCTGTGTGGCGGCTTTTACGAGCTCGGCTTGATGCAGCGGACGGCCTCACCGCGGGTGCCACAACCAGCTTTAAAGCTGCCTTTGGTCAAGGCCCAAGTCATCGAAAAGCTGTTTAGCGATTAGGGAAGTTCGGCAACGGATTCGCTCGACGGATGTAACGGATGTAACGGATGTAACGGAGGTCAGGAAGACCGAAGTTGGAAGAGGTTCGAGGGAAGAGGGAAGATTTTTCCCCTCTCCCACTCTCCCAATCTCCCAATCTCCCCCTCTCCCTGTCTCCCCCTCTCCCACTCTCTGTCTCCTCAGCCGTTGGGTTTGAGATAAGCAATTGCTGGTCGCGAGATCAGAATTTGTGTTTCTGATGGATCGAGGAGGCAAATGCAGCTATTATCCTGCCAAAAAATTCTGCCAGCTACTAAGTCGCCGGTCAGGAGTTTGATTTCCACCTGTTGTTTGTCTTTGATGTAGCTTTGTATTAAGCGAACGCTGGGCAATCCGGTTTCAAATTCAGACATAGTTCAGAAAATTATAGTCAAATATTACCTTAAACCATATTCTTCTGTTTATACCGTTTAACCCTTACTGCCGCAACTACAAGGGTGTCTCCCCGATGACGGAGAAACCCCTTGGCGGTTACTTTTATACCGATATTCATTCAGCCATTGACATCAGCATTAATTATACGAATTCTCCAAAATATTGCAACAATTACAGCACTTTCCAGGTAAGTGAAGTACAGAGAAACCGGGTTTCTTGAATAAAACCGGTTTCTGGCGAGAAATCCAGAAGAAACCCGGTTTCTGGGGTGTACTTTATAAACCTGGAATCCGCTGTATTAGTTTGTGGTTGGTTTACGATCGCGCTTCAGCTAAGGTGCGTCGCTTGGAGATGGTCGCTCTTTTTTAGAATTTAATGGTGGCGACGCACCCTACAGCTACTGTTGCATGACTTTTGAGAATTAGTATTAAATATCGCTGGGGAGTTATAAATATTATATTTGTTTATGTTGCACGAGAAAGGACTATAAATTGCATAAAGTTTTATAATACTGAGAAATGGGTAATTTGGTCCGCAAATTATCTAATCAGTTTTAACCAAAAGAGGTTTGTTTTTATGCCGATCGAGTTTGCGAAGTATCACGGACTGGGAAATGATTTTATTCTGATTGACAACCGCCACTCGTCAGAACCGGTGATCGCGCCAGAACAAGCTGTGGATTTGTGCGATCGACATTTCGGGATTGGTGCAGACGGTGTGATATTTGCTCTTCCGGGTCAAAATGACACTGACTATACGATGCGGATTTTTAACTCCGACGGTTCGGAACCAGAAATGTGCGGCAACGGGATTCGCTGTTTGGCTAAGTTTATCGCGGATTTGGACGGGTCAGAGGCGAAAACTCAGTACCGCATCCACACTCTGGCTGGTGTGATTAGCCCGGAATTGCGATCGGACGGTCAGGTTAAGGTGGATATGGGAGTTCCCCGGCTGCTGGCTGCGGAAATTCCGACAACTTTGGCCGCACCGGATGCCAAAGCTATAGATGTGCCGATCGAAGTTGCTGATAAATCTTGGTCTGTTACCTGTGTCAGCATGGGTAATCCTCACTGCATTACTTTTGTAGAGGATGTTGCGGCTGTTGCTTTAGAAACTGTCGGGCCTCAATTCGAGCACAACAAAGCATTCCCGCAGCGTACCAATACGGAATTTATTCAAGTGGTACGTTCAGACTATGTAAAAATGCGGGTGTGGGAAAGAGGCGCGGGTGTTACTCTAGCTTGTGGGACTGGTGCTTGTGCTGCTGTGGTAGCTGGGGTGTTGGTAGGAAAGTGCGATCGGGCAACTGCTGTTGAGCTCCCCGGCGGCGTTTTGGAAATCGAATGGGCAGAAGTTTCTGGGCGCATTTACATGACCGGGCCGGCACAGCGAGTATTTACTGGTTGTATGAGTGATTAGTCATTAGTTATTAGTCATTAGTTATTAGTCATCAGTCACTGGTCAGAAGGGATTTTTTGTTGAATTAACAAGCAATAAAAATTATTGACTTCAAAATTTTTATTGAATTCTGACCAATGCCTTCCGCCTTCACAAATCATTGGCTGCGGACTGAAGACTGAAGGCTAATAACTAAGCCGGAAATCTCAAATCTCAAATCTCAAATCTAAAATTAAGTAGGTGGGCTGGCAGGGCTGGAGGTATTTATCTGATTCAGGACGACAACAGGCTGGTAGAAATGATGGAACAGCCCTACGACTCGGAAGACCAGTTACAAGACTTGCTAGTAACTTATCCTAAT
>NZ_JAUBOQ010000095.1:0-6289 GCF_036700325.1 Microcoleus sp. Z1_B2 | reverse complement strand
GACAGTTATCACTTATCAAGATGGCCAAAAAAGCGAAAATGGCAGTTCGAGTTACGAGAAATGGTCGAGCGAAAGCAGTTACGATAGTAACGGCGCAGCTAGTTCGGTGTCCCAGTATTCTAGCTGGAGTTCAAGTTACAGCAAGTATTATTTTAAGGGAGGTTACAGTTGGACGGAAACCCTCAGCGGTTACGACTCAGAATCGGTGACGAAAGAGGGTGTCTCGACGAGTAATGGCAGCAGTTGGAGTTGGACTCGCAGCGGGACAGTTTGGGATGATGGGGGGAATAGTTGGAGTGAAAGTTGGTCGAAGTCTAGTTGGAAGGATGGCGAGTATTTGCCGGGTGAATATGAGGTGACGGGGGGGTCATTTGACCCGGAAGGGACTGGGACCGAGATGAATAATTTGCCTGAATTTGGGGAGGCGCCGCGGTTGAATAAGGCGCCGAAACAAGATGTGCCGGTGGATTTTCAGAAGTTGCCGAAGCCGAGTGATGATATTTGGGAGTTGCCGACTGCGATTTTTAAAGATTCTGCATCTAAAAATACTTCAGGAGGCAAGACTTTTTGGTTGCCAACTGAGATTTACAAAGAGCTTCTGTCTCAGAAGGTAATTAATGGAGATGGCTATCTTAGTGTAAATAACCCTACCACGCTTAGCAGGTTTGAAGCTCAACATAGACTAGCACTACTCATACTGCGGGTATTTTATGGTGAGGATGCTGATAAATTGATTCAGCCTGGTGTACTACAGGTGACTGACACTAAAGGGATTCTGGATGCAATGGATAGAGCAAATAATTGGCCATCAGGAAAAGCTAAACAGGAATACGGCAATTTGTATGGTCTCGTAACTAATGGAAGGCTATTCATTAATTCTGATTTAAATACAGACGATATGACGCTACTAAAAACAATGGTTCATGAAATGTTGCACATCAATCAAAATCGAAATTTAACTACTACATTGGGCCCAAATCTTATGGAAGGTCTTACTCAACGTCTTGCTATGCAAGCATTCCGGGCTTCGGGACGCCCTTGGGATGATGCAGGAGGGTATAAAGATCAAGTAAGAGTAGTTGTTAGTCTAGAGCGGTTGCTTGGCTCGCGGACACTAAAGGAGGTCTACTTCAACAATCCCAGCTTGCTTGCTACAGAATTTGATAGAGCTGCTGGGTTTAAGTTATTTGATACTTTTCTACAACTTATAGAGCAACGGAAATTTGATGAAGCAATTCGTTTAATACCGTTTTAATTGAGCATTTTTTACTCGATATTACCTGAAGTAGTGCCAGCTAATATTTGACAACAAAGGAGCCGATCGGAATATGTCATCGTTATACAAAGCTAAAAAAACCTATCACACAGAACCCCCTTTTAAAACATTTTTAAGAAAGGAGAGTCCTAGTCTTTTACAAGCAGCTAGATATCATATTTGGAAGTTAGCTATAATACTGGTGATGGTATCAATTTGTGGGTGCCAATCAACTCAATCAAATGAATGGGAGACGAAGCAAATAAAAGCTAATGAATTGGAGATGAGACCAATAGAAGCTATCCCAGAGGTTGCACCTCCTCAGAATCCATGCCCTATTCCTCAACTCCCAGTCGATAACCAAGCTCTGACTAAATTACATACAACTTCTCAAGTAGAGCTGGAAATACGAGATATCCAAAAAAAGTCTTTTGACTTAGCAGTAGAAACAGCTCAGAGTACGGGCAGAAGAAAGGAGCGACTTGCGAGGGCGAGTATAATGTATCAACGCCTGACAGAGCTTCATCCTCTAATTTCGTGTGAAGCGAGCAAGCAGACATTAGCAATTATTTGGTCAGATGCTCGCCTAGATATTGCATATGTCCTCTCAGATGGAAAAGAGCTGGCTCGTCCTGGTTTGTATGTTTACGTACAAGCACTCAGACGAAAAAATACCGAAAATAAAGAGACCCCGTAAGAACTCAAGTGGATATCTTTTTTCCTGAAACCTTATCTAAATTACCGAGAATTAGTCAGCGATCCCACTTTTTAAATTACGGGCGATCGTACTTTTTGAGATTGTGGGCGATAGCACACAGGAGCAAATTTTCTTTGAGGCTATCGAATTAATTAAATATGCGGATTTCATTTGACCTTGATGACACTCTAATTTGCGCTCGGAAAGAAGCCCCGTGGGAACCCAATCGGGTACCATTTTTCCTCAAACCTTGGATTAACGAACCATTGCGACTGGGAACACGCGCATTGATGCAGGAATTGAAAACGTGGGGACACGAAATATGGATTTATACAACTTCCTACCGTTCCCCTTGCTCTGTACGCCTGTGGTTGCGTTGCTACGGCATTCAAGTAGCAGGGGTCATCAATCAAAATATCCATAGAGCTCATCTGCATCGCTATCCAGGCGATTCCTTGCCCAGCAAAAATCCGCGAGCGTTTGGTATTGACTTGCATGTGGATGATTCTGAAGGGGTAAAATTAGAGGGTAAAAAGTATGGTTTTAAGGTGGTTGTGATTTCCCCAGAAGATTGCAATTGGACTCTGACAGTTCTGGAAGCAGTTGCACGTCGGTAAAAAATCGGAACGAAAGCGATCGCAACTCCTAAATTAATCTTTACGTAGCAATAATGCGATTAATTTACCGTATTTGCCAGGGGAGCATCCCACTTTTTAACTAAGCAGAAACACCTAGCCTGATGTCATTATTTAAATACGCACATCTCAGTCTTAAAATTTGAGGCACATTTTTTTCGTTCCACTGTGCACCTACAATCTTAATTCTTGCTCCAATCTGTTTAATTAAAGACTCTACAGCTCCCGAACCAATGTCAATACCCTCCTGTTGATAATTCTGGTAATCTGGGATTCTTGACTGATGTTTTCGCAGATATTTCTGGAACTTTTCACTCGCTTTACTCGTAACCCCTACAAATTCGGCTATAGCTTCTACTGTTGACCCTTCCCACAGTTTGTTCTGCGCTCTCCTCAGTCGTTTGAGAGAACCTCCTACTTTATGTAAATTTTCTATCAAATGATACCAATCTAGTACCTCTCTTCTTTGTTCTCTAGTCCCAATTTGACTAAATAGATTCCACACTCCATCATGACCATCTCCCAAACAAGTTATTGCTTCACTCTTGATTTGGCTATTTACCCACCCCACTAAATCTGCATTATTTTGAAAAAAGGCTGCTGCTACAAAGGCCATGTATCTTAACTGCCTTATAATTCTTCCAGACACTTTCTTCTCCTTCCTGAGTTCTTAGTCTGACGTTTCCTCCGTCTATACTCAATGCTTTTACTTTCCCGGTAGTTTCAGGCGGCAGCAATTTGTAACGCTCTAATAGCCGATGTTGTGTACTGTGGGGTACATAAATTCCTGTCAACATTTTGAGGTCTCTCTCGGCATTGGCAAAAGATTCATTTCCTACTAATAATAAACAACATTTTTCCAAGTTAGGACTCAGACGACTTCCCTTCTTCACTCCCAACCTTTGCGCTTGTTTACTCGATAGAGTTATTTCTCCTACACAACTTTTTATGGTTCTTTTTCTACCCGAACCTTGTCCACCCGCCGAGTTAAAAAAAAACCGCTAATTTCTGGTGCTACTGTTTCAATTAAATGTTCCCTCACACTCAGTTCTACAGATTCAAAGTCTTGTAGTTTTTCTACTGGGGTGTTTTTATAAAATATAGCTGCTATTTCTTGGAGATTTATTTTGATTTTCTGCTGTTCTTCTGGGGTCATATCTACTCGGTTTATCGCATTGTCTCTGATTTATATTCTCTCATCAATCTGCTGTAAATTCTATCGGTATTTATACTTAGTGCAAAACTGGGATGCTCCCTTTGCCAGCGCGATCGATGTGGAGTGAGAGTTACAGCAAATCTTATTTTAAGGGAGGTTACAGTTGGACAGAAACCCTGAACGGTTACGACTATTAATCGGTGACTAAAAGAGATGTCTATACGAGTAGTGGCAGCAGTTGGAGTTGGACTCGCAGCGGGACAGTTTGGGATGATGGGGGGAATAGTTGGAGTGAAAGTTGGTCGAAGTCTAGTTGGAAGGATGGCGAGTATTTGCCGGGTGAATATGAGGTGACGGGGGGGTCATTTGACCCGGAAGTCACTGGGACCGAGATGAATAATTTGCCGGAATTTGGGGAGGCGCCGCGGTTGAATCAGCCGCCGAAACAAGAAGTGCCGGTGGATTTTCAGAAGCCTCCGAAGCCTAGTGATGATATTTGGCAGTTGCCGACTGTGATTTTTAAGGAGCCTCAATTTAAAGAGGTCTTTGGTAGTAGTGGTTCTGATTCCCCTTCAGGTGAGAGTGGGAATGATGATTTAGCTAATAATCCGTCTGGTGGTTCTGGTGCTCCTGGTGGAAAATTACCTGAAAACAAACGTTCTGCACTGGCAGAAGTTATCAAACAATTGTTGAATTTTTTTAGACCTCTTGGGCTGTTTGTTGCTGGCGCAGTATATCAGTATCTACGTAATATCGGAGATTCAACTAAATGGTTATTCCAGGTCTTCAACCCTTACTGGGATGGACAGGAACAAGATGTGGAACGAGGGCTTAAAGGGCTTCCCGACTACAATTATTTTTGGTGGGGACAACGGTTAGGAGATGGGGCGGCAATTGTCACAGGAATTTTAGAAATCATAGCAGGTGGTGGTGCTGCTGCTGGAGGTGGAGCTTTATGCGTAGCAGGATTACCTTGCATCGGAGGTGCTCCAGCTATAGTAGGAGGTGTAGCTTTGGGACTACACGGAACAACTACGTTGGCGGCTGGTGTAAGAAATATAGTTGAGGAACTTGGAATTGTTTTTCAGAGCGCTACAGGCAATGGGGGGGGCAGTAGTGCATTGAATTGGGATAATTGGAAGAGTAAGCCCACATTCGGACATACATTTGAGAGGCACGGTCAAGCCTCAAAAAATACAGATAATCTTAGGGGAAGAGCTGCCGGCAAGAAACAAGCTCAAGGACAATGGTTAGATAATCAAAAAGCTGCTGAGTTTCTCCGAGATTTAAGACCAAATATAGGTGACGATCCAGAAATAGTTGATATTCCTGAAGGTCTTGGACAACTAATATTACCAGACGGTACAATAATACCTGCAACTCGTGCAACTGTTGTGCCTATACCAGGTGGAGGATATAAAACTGCTTTTCCAATTATGAACCCTTAGGAGGAATATTATGTTTCTGATGTGCTTGGAAATAAACAGATTAGGATGGCGACAAGAGCAAGTTCTTGAAAACCCGTGGGTAAGTGACGATGAATTCAATGGTGATTACGACTTAAAGCTTGAGGAAATAGAGGATGTGAAAGAAATCTTTCCTGTGATTTGTGAAGAATTAGAAAAGTCTAATTTAGTAAGATTTCGAGTAGAAGGTTTTGGAGAATTACCGTGGCCCGTTGATGTTTCAATAGATTTAATGACAGTAGTGGAGCAACTTTCTGATTTGTTAAAATTTGTAGAAGATTCTAACTCCAGTTCTTTCTGTTTGGATTTTTATGAACAAGGAATTGAAAGACGGCTAATTTTTAGTCATGTAGAAAAACTGGTGAAGATAAATTGTCGGCCTCTTGTTATGGAAAGCAGTAACATTGCTAACAACTCAAAAGATTCGTGGGGACAATATATAGAAGAGGAACCCCTGACAGGGCACAATCTAAAAAGTATGATTTGCAACCTAATTACAACATTTGTTTCAATCGCCCATGATATCTGCCCAACATTAACCAGTCATAAATGCTTTCAAGAATGGTGTCATGACAAATACATAGCGAATTGCTGTGTGCGATAGATTTTGATAACTGGGTTTTAATCCTTAGATCATCCCTCCTGATTCCTATATAAATAGAATCGACTTTATGAGCGCTCGAACTTTTGTATACGCCTTCTGCGGGCGTTCGACTTGGCGGGCGCTCGAACTTTTGTACGCTGACGATCGGGCGATCGACTTTACGGGCGATCGAACTTTTTCACATTGGACTTTACGGGCGTTCGACTTGGCGGGCGCTCGAACTTTTGTACACGGGATTTTACGGGCGATCAACTTTGGGGGCGCTCGAACTGTGCGCTCGAACTTTTTACGGGCGATCGATTCTGTAGGTGCTCGAACTTTTGTACACAAAACTTTACGGGCGCTCGATTCTTTCGGCGCCGGACTTTACGGGCGATCGATTCAGCAATCAATTCCACCTGGGGCAACACTACAACAGACGGCAAAACAGTCGGCAGCAACAGCCGCGATACTTATTCAGAAGCCAATAGTAATTA
>NZ_JAUBOQ010000094.1:0-6428 GCF_036700325.1 Microcoleus sp. Z1_B2 | reverse complement strand
ATTTTGGCTTACATTAGTTAGCCCAGCTATGTTTTTCGTGGTTTTCGCCACCCACTAACCATTATTGTTTTCCGACCAGTCGTTTGAGCGTGGTGTCTCTTATGTATCGGCGGTTATTCTACCTGTAGTATAGTTATTGTACTCTACAATGAACACAATGCAAGAATGTTCAAGAAAACACTTAACAAAAGTTGATAATTAATTAAAGCCGTCAAGCTTATGACGGGGCTTTAGACCCAATTTCTTGGTAGCCCAGATTTGGTATAATATCATTGGTTAGTTGAATGTAAAAATTAACGACCTATCAAATATATGCTTTTTGTCAATTTACCGACCAACGAATAAATAAAAAACTTCCAGTAAGCGATCGCTTTTAACCGCAAAGTAACGGGGCTACAAAAAGAGCGATTCACGATCGGGATAGCTCCGCTTCAGGCTCATTTGATGAATTGATATTATGATAGACAAAGAACCAATGGCTAAGCATTATCATCTATGCCTCCAACTGCGAAGTGCCTAAAAATTCCTCTGCGCGGTGTTCTTGTTGTTCCATTTGTTCTACAAATCTTTACAGCAGTGAGCTTAACAGGTTGGCTTTCCTTACGCAATGGACAAAAAGCGGTTAACGATGTGGCGGCTCAACTTCGTCAGGAACTAATAGCACGCATTGAAGGAGAACTCAAGCAATATATCAACAAACCTCATGATATCAATCGTGTGAATTCAGCCGCTTTTGCACAGGGCCACATGGACATGGTGAATGGCCGCAACGCTAAGCAATTTTTAACCCAAGTGCAGATATCCCCTTTTGTTTTTTCATCCTATTGTGGCGATGCTCAAGGATATTATCTGGGTGCGACTCGTCGAGAGTCAAAAATCGCGATGACTGCGAGTAATCAAGAAACAAACTATAATTTTTATTTTTATGAAATGAATAATTGGGGCGATCGGCAAAAATTCCTAGAAAAGGTAAACGCCCCTTACGATCCTCGCCAACGCCCCTGGTATCTTTCTGCTGTGAAAGCAGGGAGGCCTACTTGGAGCAATATTTTTGTGAATATTGTCAACAATGGTAAGCCTGCAATTACTGCCAGCGAACCTGTCTATGACTCAGAAGGTAAACTTCTGGGTGTCTGTGCCACTCTTGTTGTCCTCTCAGAAAATTTAAGGGAATTTCTGGGAAGTTTGTCTATTGGTAAAACAGGTAAGGCTTTTGTGATGGAGCGATCGGGTTCAATGATTTCTAGTTCCACAACAGAGCCACTAATCAAAGGACAAGGTAAAGCTCAGAAAATGATTGACGCCGTGGAAAGTAGGGAACCATTTGTGCGGGAGACAGCCAAATATTTGCTGAAATATTTTGGTAACTTTGACCAAATTCATAAATCAGAACAGTTAGAATTTACCCTCAAAAGTGAGCGGCAGTTTGTTCAGTTGCTACCGCTGAATGATGGTAGAGGCATCGATTGGCTAATTGTACTCGTCGTGCCTGAATCTGATTTTATGGAGCAAATAAATTATAATAGAAATACGACGATTATCCTTTGTCTGTTATCACTGGTAATCGCAACAGGATTAGCAATTATCACTTCACAATGGATAGCTAAACCTATTCGGCGATTGAGTCAAGCCAGTCAGGCGATCGCCAGTGGAAATTTCGAGCAAAATGTTCCCGACACTCTCGTAGAGGAATTGGTAAGTTTATCAGTATCTTTTAATCAAATGAGTCACGAATTAAAGAACTCTTACCACACCCTTGAACAAAAAGTAGAAGAACGCACTCAAGAACTACGGGAGACTCAAGCCCAACTCATCCAAAGTGAGAAAATGTCATCTCTGGGGCAACTGGTAGCCGGGATTGCCCATGAAGTGAATAATCCCGCGAATTTTATTCACGGTAATTTATCTCATCTTAGCCAATATACCCAAGATTTACTAGAGCTAGTACAGCTTTATCAAAAGTATTATCCCCAGCCGGTATCGGAGATTCAAGCCAAGTCGGAAGATATTGAGATCGAATTTTTGAGCGAAGACTTATCAAAACTGCTCAACTCTATGAAAGTAGGTTCAGAACGTATCCGCGATATTGTTAAATCTCTACGGAATTTTTCTCGATTGGACGAAGCAGATTTCAAAGCTGTCGATATCCATGAAGGCATTGAAAGCACCCTGATGATTCTGCAAAATCGTCTCAAGCCCAGACACACACATCCAGAGATTGAAGTGATCAAAGAGTACGGTAATCTGCCACCGATCGAGTGTTATGCAGGACAGCTTAACCAGGTATTTATGAATATTCTGACAAATGCTCTGGATGCTTTAGATGAGCATCGGGTGGAGAAAAAGACAATTCGGATTAGTACGAGTCTGTATAACTCAGAATTGGTCAGAATTTGTATTGCTGATAATGGGTGTGGCATCACAGAGGAAGTCAAAAAACGGCTATTCGACCCATTCTTTACAACCAAACCGGTAGGAAAAGGTACGGGAATGGGGATGTCTATAAGTTATCAAATTGTGATCCAAAAGCATAAAGGGAAACTGTGGTGTACATCAGAACCCGGAGAAAGAACAGAGTTTTGGATCGAAATTCCCCTAACTCAAAGTGTTATTTAGTTGAGGATATTCGCGAACTGTGGTATTATCTTGCCGAACCCATGAATCCGGTCTATCGATTTTAGATTTTAGATTTTAGATTTTAGATTTTAGATTGAAGCATGGACCCCACGGATAAATTCGGGGGCAAGTTTATCGGATAAGCTGTCGCGCATTTAAATTGTAGGTTCAGGGCGGGCGGGACGCTAGGGCCCCTACTCCCCACAATAGTTTGATTATTTTTTGACATACAATTTAAATGCCGCAACAGCTTACAGGTTTTTTATTTCTCCACGGATGAATCCGGGGGCTTGTATCCTCGATGCTTTCGGTTACTTCAAAGCTGTGGAACATTCAATTTTGATTTTTGATGACCCGTTTCCCGATATCACCGAACCATGCGGGCGAGATGAGGGGGAAAACCGCATAACCGCTGCAATCGGTAGAGTAGATATTAACCCTATTGCTGCAATCCCTTACTGTGCAAATTCTCCTCGATGTGCTGCATTTCCTTCATATCCTCACCCGCAACTATCCCGTAAATTTCCGTGTAGATTTTCCCGTATTTAACCTTCTCTAAAGCTGACAGGATTATCAAGTCCTTGCGATCGAGTTCTGGTTTCAGCGTGACAAGAATCGACTCCAAAGTCCCATCCATTCGCCAATCACTGGAATATTTAGCCACCTCCTTTCCCCGCCCCAGTAAGGTATGGCGCTGTAAGCAAAGCGGAGTCGAGCCATTAACTCGGAAATTGGCATCAATAGCATACAACAGTCCCTCCGAGTCTTCCAGCACGTCGAAGCCAATAACGCCGAAATAACCCTGTTGATGAGCATATTTACCAATAGCGGCAATCATCTCAAAAAACCTACTCATGTCGGTTTCGCGGTAGTGAATCAGTCCCCCTAAATAGTTGCCCTCTGGAGTGACAAGTTGGCCGGTAGTGCCGATAAGCGTGATATTTCCCGTTTTGCTTACATAAAACTGCACGCAATAGTTCTGCACTTCATTCTTGACGAATTCCGAGACAATAATCGTATCCAGCAACTTAATATCGAGATATTTCCTCACTTCCTGCAAGCAGTAGTTCATATCGCTGGCGCTTTTGATAATATAAGTGCCTTCTCCAGAAAGTCCGTGAGATGTTTTAATCAAGTAGGGGAATTGCTCTGGTAACTGAATGCTTTCGAGATTGACTTCGTGCAGATTGTAGGTTTCGTATTTCGGACATTGCACGCCTAATTCTGCTAGCGTTGCTTTGCTGAGTAAGTGGTAGTGGATGTCGGGATGAACGGCGTGTTTTTCGGGTTTGAGATTGTCGAAGGGAAATAGAGTCAGGAGTTTGTCAAAGCGATCGCTCATGCTGATATCTTCGAGATAAGTTGAGCAGTCTATCATCTCCATACTGCTGTTGCTGAAGCCCAAATGCTCCCGCCAATAGTCAATCAGCGACTTCGGCGGCTCATTAATTACAATCCCTGGGATGGCATCACCTAACACTGCCAGATTTTTCCAAGGTTCCTTCTGACCAATCTTGTCGAAAGAAGTTTTGGTGGCTTCACTGCTGCCGTCTTGAATAAAGTATTTTTTCCTGTTGGGATAAGCAGCCCAACTGGCGGTGGCAGGGTAATTTAGGATGAACGCATAACGTGCATCTGTGATGTCTGGAGCAAACAAATCGGAAAGAGAGTTGCCTTGAAAGTAAGGAAAGTCGTATGTTGAGTTCATAGAAACATCCAAGTCGAGTTTGAATTGAACTGTTTTCCCTGCCACTAAGTAGCTCGACATAATTAAAAGTAGGGTGGGCAATGCCCGCCCTACAAATTGACAAAGTGTTTATCGATCAATACTTCGGACTGTTTTTGATTACCAACCGTAGAATAAGGGTTTCAAGCCTGGAAGGCAATGGAACTACCAACTGACATCATGTCCGGTCGAGCGACCGCGATTTTTGTAGGGGTGGGTTCACCAACAATATCTGCCCATAATTGACAATCTCAAAAACCCACCCCGACCGGGATATTAATTGATGTCAAGCTACTTAATAACTAGGAAAAAAGAGATTAGTTGCGGAATTTTAACTCTCTCCAACTAGAGAGACTTTAACCTCAATAATTTCAACGATGGGCGAGTTGTTTTTTCTTAGTGAACGCAGCCACCTTGTCCATTTCTGAGGTTCTATAAGCACAAGCCATGTCCGTTGAATTATGCGCCCAGCCAACCCGCCCTTGAGGGTCTATGATGACGCACCCAGCTTCTCCTGCCACCTTAGATGCCAGAGTCTCAATGGCCATCTGCGCTGCTTCGTCTGGGTGCTTGCCGGACGCTAGAATGTCGATCGCCCTCTTAGCTAGAACTACTGGCATAATGGACTCGCCATCGCCTGTGGTCGAGCAAGCGCCCTGTTCATTTTCAGCAAACAAGCCTGAGCCAATAATGGCGCTGTCGCCGACGCGACCGGCGGGCTTATTCATAGTGCCGCCTGTTGAGGTACCGGCAACTAAGGTGCCACTACTATCCAAAGCTACACAACCAACGGTATTGGGGCGCTCAAGAACTTCTTTTTCCTCCTCCCACTCTTCCTGTTGCTCATCCGCGATTAAGTCTTCTTTTGTACACATCTCGGATCCACTTTCTGCAGCAAAATGTTCTGCATGATCCGCTACTAAGAACATGGGTTTTTTATCCATAATCTTTCGCGCCACTGAGATGGGATGGCGCACGCCTTGAACATTTGCGATCGCTCCCCAAGCTAATGAACGGCCTTCCATCATCGCTGCGTCTAGCTCTACCTCTCCCTGATTGTTGAGAACCGATCCAAAGCCTGCGTTAAATGTCTGATCAGCTTCCAGAACCCGGATAGCTGCCTCAACAGCTTCTGCTGCGGTACCCCCGCTTGCGAGCACTGCCCAACCAGCTTCTGCTGCTGCGGTACAGCCTGCATTGTTGGCTGCAACTTTCTCTTCTGTGATGGTTTTTGCTCCACCGTGGACAATAATGCTTATTACCATAAATCTCCTTTTTTACATTAATAACTACTTAAACATTTCTTAGATTAATAAATTTTTAAGTAGTTTTTTATCTCTCATAAATTTATAGATTAGCGGTGTTTGATTGAGGGTTCCTCTATCTTCAGATGTAATTAGTTCTGCCGATATTTGTGTTCCTACCGACCTAGGTATTTAATTATTTTTAATAAAAACTTGGCAAAATTATGTCAATAGTGTGAGTAAATTTGGCTTCGATTTAGTTAAGGAGTTTTAAATATTTAGGGAGTAAAGATGGGGTAAAACTTAAGGCGATGCGCTACACATTAACAGGCAAAATGGCTAAACCTGAAGAATGAGACTTTGCGGAGAGGGTGACAAGAGAGCTAGACCGATTGCTGTAAAAGGGATAGAGCATTTAGTCCTTGGCGAAAGTTCTGAGCTTTATGGGGCTTTAGGGCTATCAGTGCTAACATCTGATCTCGCCATAAAACTAGGGACTGACTCCAAGCACAACCAGATAATCCGAGGCCAAAAATACTGTGATGGGGAAAATTATTAGGGGTTTTTTCCGAGCGATCGAGCTAAGCTACGAAGTGGTTATATTGGAACTCCTTCCCGGCGATAGTCGCTAGCCACTAAGCAGAACTAATCTACAAAACTCCAGCTAAAAATCGGGTGAAGTTACCGAACTTTTCTTCCGAATAAGAGCCTCTATTTTACTATTTTATAATCATCAAGTTGTGCTAAATAGCGATTAAACAAGTTCAATACTCCGGACAGTTTTTAAGCAGCCAGAGTACCATAAGACAAGACTGAAGGAAGGTTAGGGTGATTTAAAATCA
>NZ_JAUBOQ010000093.1:0-9028 GCF_036700325.1 Microcoleus sp. Z1_B2 | reverse complement strand
TCATGAGTGGACGGGCTATAAGAGCCCATCCCACAATAACAATTAAAATTGTAAGTTATTTAATTCGCGATCCTAAGTGCGCTAAACCGTACCTGCAAGTTGGCGGTATCCTACAGACAAGAGAAACTTTGGTAGATATAATGTAATAGAACTGAGGTCATTCCAACTAGGTAAGCGCGGATACAAAAGTTGAGCGAGCTGGAACAAGAATTGCCTAGTTCTTATTAAATGCCAGAATTACTTCTGGCGCTAAACGTACAAAGTCTGTATAAAAAACCACAATTCAATCGGGCGCTACACATACAAAGTCTGCGTCCGGGGACTGTTAGTTTTGTGCAAAATGTTTGCTACCAAAGGAGAAGATTGATATGACAGATCCAAAAGTAACTGAGGAACCAGTTTTAGAGGCAACTCTCGAAACGACGGAGCTCGTCAAAAAAGAGATGCCCGACGCGACTGATGAGGCGATCGCAGAAACTGCGGCGCTGTTTGAAGCAATTAAAAAACGCGCCACCGCCGAAGTGCAAGCAGCGGGCGAACTCACCCGCGAAGCTTATTTAAAAGCTGTGAATAAGGCCTCCGGGGCGATCGAAGAAAATAAGGATCTCGCCCACGAGAGATTCACAGAAGCAGTCAAGCTGATTAAACAAGAAACTGAGAAAAATTGGCTGGTGGTAGATGCGATTAAAACGCGGGCGCAAGCGCAGGTGCAAGATGCAGGTGTTGTCAGTCGCGAAGCTTATTTGAAAGCAGTGCGACAAGCGCGAGAAGCGGTGGAACAAAATAAATTGATCGAACGCGATCGCATCGAACAAGCTGTTGACCACATTCACACGGAAGCTGAAAAGAATTGGCACCTTATTGTGAAGCAAATTGAGTCGATCGGCACTCGCTTGACGGATGCGGCTAAGTCTGCATGGAACTCGCTGACGGTGTTTTTTGACAAGAAGGATTAAACTCAGATATGAGACCATTTTAAAGAACAGGCAAGATGCCTGTTCCACAAAGATTGAATTTTCTTGTGGAACAGGCATCTTGGCTGTTCATAAAAGGTTTTGACACTAAGCGCTATAATCAAAAAGCATTATTTTTAGTCCATAACCCCCAACCATGAGAAGTTACTACTGCGGCGAACTGCGAAGCGAACACATCGGAGAGACTGTCACCCTTTACGGCTGGGTGGATCGCCGCCGCGATCATGGCGGGGTGATTTTTCTGGATGTGCGCGATCGATCGGGTATTGTGCAAATTGTTAGCGATCCTGAACGCACCCCCGATTCCTATCACGGGGCTGAGGCTTTACGCAGCGAATACGTGCTTAAAATTACGGGTAGAGTCAGCAGCCGCCCCGAAGATTCCCTCAACCCGAAATTGCCTACGGGTGAGGTGGAAATTTATGCTGACGAAATTGAGTTGTTGAATGCGGTTCGCAAACAGTTACCCTTTCAGGTGGCGACGGCGGATACCGAAAGCGTGCGGGAAGATTTGCGTCTGAAATATCGCTATTTGGACTTGCGGCGCGCTCGCATGAGTAGCAATTTGCAGCTTCGCCACCAAGTAGTCAAAGCGATGCGCCGCCACCTGGAAGATGTGGGAGGTTTTATTGAAGTTGAAACACCAATTTTAACGCGATCGACTCCTGAAGGTGCGAGAGATTATTTAGTGCCCAGCCGCGTCAATTTGGGCGAATGGTACGCTTTGCCGCAGTCGCCGCAGTTGTTCAAACAATTGTTAATGGTTTCGGGTTTGGACAGATATTATCAAATTGCCCGCTGTTTCCGCGATGAAGATTTGCGCGCCGACAGACAGCCGGAATTCACACAATTAGACATGGAAATGAGTTTCATGTCTTTAGAAGAAGTTATCGAATTAAACGAAGGTTTAGTCTGCCATATTTTCCAAAGTGTCAAAGGGGTAGAATTGCCTCGTCCTTTCCCGCGCTTGACTTACGCTGAAGCAATGGATCGCTACGGTAGCGATAAACCGGATACTCGCTTCGGTATGGAATTAGTCGATGTTTCCGATTTGATGAAAGATTCGGGATTTAAGGTATTTTCCGGGGCGGTTGCTGCGGGCGGAATTGTGAAAGTTTTGCCGATTCCGGGCGGGAATGATGCGATTTCTAACGTGCGGATTAAACCGGGCCCGAAAGGCGATTTGTTTAAGGAAGCCAGCGACGCCGGTGCGAAGGGATTGGCTTACATTCGCGTGCGGGATAATGGCGAAATTGATACGATCGGCGCAATTAAGGATAATTTGACGGAAGCACAAAAACAGCAATTGCTCGATCGCACGGGCGCGCAACCAGGTCATTTGTTGTTATTTGCTGCGGCTGATGTGACAACTGTCAATAAGACTTTGGATAGATTGCGTTTGTTCGTGGGTAACGAATTGGGATTGATTGACAAAGATAAGATGAATCTGCTGTGGGTGACAGATTTCCCGATGTTTGAATGGAACGCTGATGAGAAGCGTTTGGAAGCATTGCATCACCCGTTTACTGCGCCGCATCCTGACGATATTAATGATTTGAAAACTGCGAGAGCTCAAGCTTACGATTTGGTGTTAAACGGTACAGAAATCGGCGGCGGTTCCCTGCGGATTTATCAGCGGGAAGTTCAGGAAAAGGTGTTTGAGGCGATCGGCTTATCGACTGAGGAAGCTTACAATAAGTTTGGCTTTTTGTTGGATGCGTTTGAGTATGGAACTCCGCCCCACGGAGGCATTGCTTACGGTTTGGATCGGTTGGTGATGCTGTTGGCTGGTGAGGAATCGATTCGGGATGTGATTGCGTTTCCGAAGACGCAGCAGGCGGGTTGTTTGCTGACGAATGCGCCGGCTGGGGTTGATGAGAAGCAGTTGAAGGAGTTGCAAGTGCGATCGACTTATACGCCGAAGTCATAAGGGCGATCGGGACTTAGGCAAAGCCGATGTGTCATGCTGAGAGAAGCGAAGCTTCACTAGACTGCGTTTTGTTCAGCATGACAGACACGATTCTGCGTCCAGGACTGTCATTGAGTCAAAACTTTGGCTGATACTGTATGCTAGAGTTACATTCCAGGTCTTTAGACTAAAAACGCTATAATTAGCATAATCGAAAATAGGTAAAAACGATGTCAACAGTTTATCGTTTAAAAGCCAGCGAAATCAATCATCATTTTTTAGAACAAATCAAGGCGACTTTTGGAGATAAAGAGATTGAAATAATTGTTTCTGAGTGTGATGAAACAGAATATCTTTTGAAATCCGAAGTCAACAAAAATAGACTTTTAAAAGCTATTGAAAATGTTAACGAGCGGCAAAATTTAGTTGAAGTTAACTTACAGAATTTGCAATGAGCAGAAGAATTGTTTTTGAATCTTCTGCTTTTGCAGATTTTAATGAATGGGCAAAATTAGACAAAAAGATTTATCGCAAAATTGTAGAATTGATTAAAGATATAGACCGCTCACCGTTTGAAGGATTGGGAAAACCTGAACCTCTGAAATACGAGTTAAGTGGTTTTTGGTCTAGGCGCATTGATAACGAACATCGTTTAGTTTACCAAGTTACAGATCGAGAAATTGCGATCGCGGCTTGTAAGTATCATTACACTGAATAGATGTGATTGCGTTTCCGAAGAGGCAGCAGGCGGGTTGTTTGCTGACAAATGCGCCGTCTGGTGTGGATGAGAAGCAGTTGAAGGAGTTGCAAGTGCGATCGACTTATACGCCCAAGTCATAAGGCGATCGGGACTTAGGCAAAGCCGATGTGTCATGCTGAGAGAAACGAAGCATCTCAGTTGAAATGCCTAAATCATAATTATGAAACACCTTGACAATTTAACCATTCATCGGTTCCGAGGCCTGCGAGATTTAACCTTGCAGGACTTGGGTCAAATCAACATATTGGTTGGTGGAAATAACTCAGGTAAAACCAGTGTTTTAGAGGCGATATCAACCTATTGTCGCCCCTTAGATCCCCTGGAATGGCTGAACACATCGTGGCGGCGAGAAATCAAATATTCTCGCAAGCCAAGACTGGAGGCACTACAATGGCTGTTTCCTCAAAATAAAGAAGAAGAACAATTGGATTTTTACCCAATGGAAACTCGTGTTTCTGGTAATGGTAAGTTTTTAGTGAGAGAGTCGAGGGCAATTTACCAAGAAATTGAGGGAGTGGAATTATCGGAAGATGACGAAAGTCAATCCTCAGACGATCTTGGATTTGATAATACTCTGCGAGGTGCAGAAATAGAGCTAAAAGCTATTATATCGGATTCACCAAATGAATTATCTGAATTTTTTGAAATTTGGGAAAATGAGCGTTTAACTAATCGGCGAATTCGCTCAGATGCAATGCTGTCAGTTGATACTGTGACACCTTTTTCTCACCGCATAGAACAGTCACAAGTTGGCTTGCTGTCAGAAGCTATTTTTCAGCGTTTTAAGCCGGAAGTGATTAAGCTATTGCAAGTGATGGATTCAGGAATTATTGATTTAGTGATTCTCTCGCATGGCGGCAATCGTAGCAGTCTCTATATTGACCACAAACAAGTGGGAATTTCACCATTAAGTTCTTTTGGTGATGGAGTACGTCGCTTGCTATTTATTGCTCTAACCCTGACAAAAGTCAGAGGTGGAGTTTTGCTAATTGATGAGATAGAAACAGCAATTCATACTGAAGCACTTCGCAGTTCATTTGCGTGGATTGTGCAGTGGTGCAAGCAAATGAATGTTCAGTTATTTGCAACTACTCACAGTTTAGAAACAGTTGATGCGATGTTGGATGCTAGCGATACGGAGACGGACTTAGTTCTTTATCGTTTAGAGAAACACGAGTCACAAACTAAAGCAGTTAGAATTGAACGGGAAAGATTGCAAAGATTGCGGGAGGATTTGGGTCAGGAGGTGCGCGTGTGAAATACGCCATTATTGGAGTAGAAGGGCCACACGATCAGGCCTTTACAGGCAAGGTTCTCAAGCTTTTGAATTTCAAAGATTTGCGGGAAGAGTTGAAAGGATTAGAGTCTCAGTTAGACCCCTTCTGGCGCAAGTTTATTCCCGTTTATCCCAAGAAAGGAAACTTGTACAAACGTCTTGATATGCCTTCTATTCTGTTTAATGATACTATCTCTGTAGCAATTTATGCAGGTGAAGGAAGCAATCTTGTGACTAATTTGGATGACATTTTATTCACAAATTATGAGTATCAGACAAACTTGGCAGCCTTCGGGATAGTTGCCGATTGCGACAAATCAACTCCCGATCGCATTGCGGAACCATATGCTAACAAATTCCGAAGTTATTTTCCTAATTTTCCCGATCGCCCTGGTGTTGTAAATACCAATAGCCCGCGTACAGGAGTCTATGTTTTGCCCGATAACGCTTCGCCTGGTGTGTTGGATACTTTGCTGTGTGAGTGCGGACAGATAGCTTATCCCGCGTACATGGAAAAAGCTAGTTCCTATCTAAATGAGTTTTCTGAGTCAGATAGAAAATCTTTAAAGTGGAAAAATTTCGATCCCGAAAAAGCTTTAGTTGCTACTGTTGTCAGCGTTCTCAAACCTGGGAAGACTAATACAACAAGTATTGCTGATAATAATTGGGTGAGCGAACAGACGCAACAGCAGGTTCCTGCTTTGGCAAATTTTATTGAATTTTTGAGGCAACTTTTGGAAGTGAGTTAAGGGACGATCGCACTTCACAAAAAAAGTGCGATCGCCCTCAACAATTACTCTTTCCAGTAACGGGTTAAAATCCGAATCACCTCACCCGCTATCGGCGATGGTAGAGGCGGGCTCCATTCCCCAACTTCTGCAAAACCTAAAACGTGCAACAGATTAACGATGCTGTTTACCGCTTTGGGAACGCCACACAACAGCAAACGAATCGGTTGCTTACCTTGAGGTACATCAGGAATTTCTTCCCGGAGCAGCTCGGGAACTGACTTTGGCTGTGATATCATAGACTTTGAATTACACGAATAGTGGAATTGCGATCGCCCTCAAGTTTTCCAGGCCAGGGGCGATCGCTTTTCCGTTTGTACATCCTCAGTCTAGCACAGCTATGGGAATATGGGAATAGGTAACTAAGGGAATTTTAAACTTTTCACACGTAAACGTGTGAAAATAAAGTTATGGCAAATGAAAAAGACACCATCAAACTTGTAATTCCCAAGGCATTGAAGATCAGGTTCAAAGCCTTGTGCGTTCGTGCGGAAAGGGATATGAGCAGCGTCGGAGGTCAACTAATAGAAAACTGGTGTCAAGAGCAAGAGCAAGCCCAGGCGAAACGGGATGAGTCAAACACCTGAAGGGGCGACACCAAAGAGGCGTACAAAGAAAGTACGATCGATCTATGAAGTAAATTCCCAGTTGCCTAACTTGCCAGCAAAAAACCTAAAACGAGTCACCAGCTACGTTCCTCCAAACGCCTACAACGTCTTGGAAGATTGGGCCAAGCAAGAAGACCGGACAGTCAGCAATCTCGTAAGTCGGATTGTCTCTGAAGCTGTAGATGCTTATTTGGCTAAAAAGACTACAGAAGATGAACCCAGCAGCAATTAACCTTTGATGTCTACGCTGATGAGTCATTCTCAACTGCCAACCTGTCGGGCCGTTGATTTTGTGTTGGAGTGGGGTTTGGTTTTTGGGTGTTTAGATTACTTTAGCCTAAACTAGATTGTGGTGTGCTACCTTGGATTAAAGTTTTTCTAAAAAATTTGCAGTCAGCTAAAATGACATCGTGAACACGCTACCCCCAAACAATGTGAGTCCTGCAAAATCTCCTAGAGTTGCCTTTTACCCGCCACCCGAAATCAAGGAGAAGTTAGAAAAACTGGCGAGTATTGAGCGTCGTTCGATTTCCCAAATGGCATTACTTTTGGTGGAAGAAGGACTCGAAAGAGCGCAGAAGGAAGGCAAGTTTAATGAATCCAAAGACGATTAAACTACCAACTACCACTGCGGGCGATCGCTATCACACCGTGTGTCACTATGCAAGAGGCGTACAAAGAAAGTACGATCGATCTATGAAGTAAATTCCCAGTTGCCTAACTTGCCAGCAAAAAACCTAAAACGAGTCACCAGCTACGTTCCTCCAAACGCCTACAACGTCTTGGAAGATTGGGCCAAGGAAGAAGACCGGACAGTCAGCAATCTCGTAAGTCGGATTGTCTCTGAAGCTGTAGATGCTTACTTGGCTAAAAAGACTACAGAAGATGAACCCAGCAGCAATTAACCTTTGATCTCTACGCTGATGGGTCATTCTCAACTGCCAACCTGTCGGGCCGTTTATTTTGTGTTGGAGTGGGGTTTTGTTTTTCCTCTAACCAGAAATCTGATCCAAAGGGTCAAATTCAGGAACCTGTTTTTGACGAAGAGAGGTAATTGCTAAGACTAAAACACTTAACGTAAGACCTAAAATCGCATAACTCGGTAGTGAAAAAATAGTTACTTTAAACAAATAAGGCAATTCCCCCCCCTTCCAGTTCCACCGCTTTCCTAGAAACACCAACAGCCCGCCATGAATCACTGCGGTTTGCACCATGACACAGCCAACGCCCAATAACCAAACCGACATTCTTTGCCTAGAGAAGGCACAATTTTTAATCTGAAAACATAAATCATTCAGCAAAAAAACCACCGCCGGTGCTAACATCACAGAACTGGTGGGCTGAGAATAGTTGATAGCAATACTCAAAGTAGAAATTAGCACCATTTCAGATAAGTCAACCTTTTTTGACCAAGCATTGCGAGATTGTTTTTTGTAAAAATACCAACACACTAAACCAACTAGCACCAGAACAATCAAGTCAGAAAATAGCTTCGCCACGAAGGGACTATCGGGGAAAAATCTCGGCCCCATAACCCTTAAATCAAGGCGACTCATAGAAATATAAGCATTATTCGATGGATCGTTGAGCCAGAGTGGAAATCCACGAGTCGCATCCTGTATAAATCCTGTTAAAGAATTGCCCGTTACAGCTAGACCTATAACTGCCAAAACAGTTACCGTGACTATAGATATAAAAACTAGCTGAAACCGTCTTTTGATTAAAAAATAAGGAAGAAACAATATAACTAAAGTTGGTTTAAAAAGGGCAATTCCTAAGAAAAGTCCTGCAATTATATCCCGATCATTTCTAGCATAAATAAACATCCATAACAGCAGAACCGCAATAAAAGTTGCCACATTGCCAACTTGAAGATCGAAGACAAAACCGTAGAGGAATGCAACTGATATACTACAAATAGTCCTAAAAGCTCGTGAGTGGGACTCCAACAAAATATTCGCTCCCCATAAAACAAAACCTGTGGCAATAAGATGCAGCCAAATCCAGATTGTGAATGCAGTCTTCATCGGGAAATAGCCCAAAAACCACAGCGGAGGAATGATATTAGGTGGATAAACAAAAGAAGGAATAAACCCACACACTTTTGTGATGCTACAGAAACCGCTGTTAAACACCTCGACATTAAAGGGACTCAAATGCTGATGGGCTAATCTACTCGCTACATAAAACCACTTAAAATCCCAGTAAGGCGGATCGGGCCGAGTAGTCAGATTGTAAACCAACCAACCGGTATAACAGAGAAATCGGGTGAGAACTAATACAATAACTGCTTGCAAAATAAAGTTAACGATAGGTTGACGAAAAAACTGAGTCAACCTTTGGCTCGAAGGATGTTTGAAAAACAAAGAATCTTGCCATGCTGTTTTTTCGGTATCTAATCGCCAATTAAATTTGAGGAACAAAGCGACGGTAATTATAATAATTATATTCCAGAATCCCAAGCTAATCATAGGTCATAATTTTGATCAAATTACTATTTGATGATATCACAACCAGAAATTATCTCATGTCCGATCCATCGACCCTAATATCCCGGTCGGGGCGGGTTTTTGAGATAGTAAATTATTAACAGGTATTGTTGGTGAACCCGCCCCTACAAAAATCGCGGTTGCTCGGTTAGAGAGTCGATGGCAGAGTGTCCCCTACCATCTCTCCTACAAAACCGTGCTTGCGACTTTCACCGCACACGGCT
>NZ_JAUBOQ010000092.1:0-9891 GCF_036700325.1 Microcoleus sp. Z1_B2 | reverse complement strand
TTAAGAATTGTTTTATAAAAAACAAATCATGCACAAATATGATTTTCTGTCAACTTAATTTAGATGCGTTTACCCTGATTAGTCAGCAGTCATTAGTTATTAGTCATTAGTCATTTGTTGCTGCTATAGCAATCCTACATGAGTCGTAAATTTTTTACCCCACCCCAACCCTCCCCTTAGTAAGGGGAGGGAGTAAGAAATTTACAAATGATTTAGGATGGCTATACCAATGCCCAATGCCCAATGCCCAATGCCCAATGCCCAATGCCCAATAACCAATAACTAATTTATTTTCGTCGATCGCCCAATTTGCGGTAAACTTCTCTCAAATCAACTTGATGGTGAGCCAAAGCAACCAAAGCGTGATAAAATAAATCCGCAACTTCCCCAGCAATCCCCTCTTTATCGTCATCTTTGCAAGCCATCACAACTTCCGCCGACTCTTCGCCAATTTTCTTGAGAATCTTGTTGTCGCCGCCCTCGAACAATTTGCAAGTATAAGAACTTTCGTTAGGATTGTCTCGCCGATCGCAAATTACCGCAAATAATTGAGATAACATATCCCCTGGCGGCGGTTGAATTTCCCCATCAACTTGGTGAAAACAACTTCTTTCTCCCGTGTGACAAGCAATATCTCCGACTTGTTCGACAGTGACTAGCAAAGCATCGCTATCGCAGTCGTAACGCAGCCCTTTGACATTTTGAATGTGTCCCGAAGTCGCGCCTTTGGGCCACAATTGGGCGCGCGATCGACTCCAAAACCAAGTTTGCCCGGTAGAGAGCGTTTTTTGCAGGGACTCCCGATTCATCCAGGCCATCATTAACACTGTACCGTCCAAATAATCTTGGACGATCGCAGGCACTAAACCGCGATCGTCGTAACGAATCTTTTCAATTGGGATCGATCGGCTCAAACTCGATAAATCAGTAGTAGACATAATTTTATTTCAACTTGGTAATATAGATTAACGCTTTCCTGTCGGAGATTGTTTTTTTATTAACCGCAGAGAACGCAGAGGACGCAGAGGAAGAGAGAAGATTGAGCAAGGGATGGCTAAATTGTCAAGAACTATTTTACAAAAAATTACATTTTAGGGCGCTCGGTGCTAGTGCGACAAAGCCTAAAAAACCCAAGCTAGTATTGCTACTGATTGGTTTGTACCCTAAAATCTACTAGAATAGTTTCCTTGAATCGACCTAACCTTTATGTTGAACTGGCTATAAAATTATTCTACCAACAACAGACGTTCACTAAGGAGAAAACATTGGTTTCCACAACCTTGAAAACTACCAAATCAGAAGAAATTTTCGCTGCAGCCCAGAAGTTGATGCCAGGTGGCGTCAGTTCCCCCGTCCGCGCCTTCAAATCCGTGGGCGGACAGCCCATCGTCTTTGACAGGGTAAAAGGAGCCTACATTTGGGATGTTGACGAAAACCAATACATTGACTATGTAGGCACTTGGGGCCCCGCCATCTGTGGCCACGCCCACCCGGAAGTCATCAAAGCCTTGCACGAATCTTTAGAAAAAGGTACGAGTTTCGGCGCACCATCGCTGTTGGAAAACGTACTCGCCGAAATGGTCATCGATGCCGTTCCCAGCATTGAAATGGTGCGATTTGTCAACTCCGGCACCGAAGCCTGTATGGCCGTTTTGCGCCTGATGCGAGCTTTCACCGGACGCGATAAACTGATTAAATTTGAAGGTTGCTATCACGGGCACGCCGATATGTTCTTGGTAAAAGCCGGTTCCGGTGTCGCAACTCTGGGCCTTCCCGACTCTCCGGGCGTCCCGAAATCCACTACTGCCAATACCCTCAACGCTCCCTACAATGATTTAGAAGCAGTCAAAGCTTTATTTGCCGAAAATCCCGGCGAGATAGCAGGCGTAATTCTCGAACCAGTGGTGGGGAATGCCGGTTTTATTACCCCGGATGCAGGTTTTCTCGAAGGTTTGCGGGAAATTACTAAAGATAACGGTGCTTTGTTGGTTTTTGATGAAGTAATGACTGGTTTCCGCATCGCCTACGGTGGAGCTCAGGAAAGATTCGGTGTCACCCCGGATTTGACTACTTTGGGTAAAGTTATCGGTGGCGGTTTGCCGGTGGGAGCTTACGGGGGAAGGCGGGATATTATGGGGATGGTGGCTCCTGCTGGCCCGATGTATCAAGCGGGTACGCTTTCGGGAAATCCTTTGGCGATGACTGCTGGGATTAAGACTTTGGAATTGCTGCAAAAACCCGGCACTTACGAACAGTTGGATAAGATTACTAAAAAACTGTCTGACGGATTGCTAAAAATTGCTAAGGAAACCGGGCACGCGGCTTGGGGCGGGCAAATTAGCGGGATGTTTGGCTTGTTTTTTGCGGCTGGCCCGGTTCACAATTATGAGGATGCGAAGAAGTCGGATTTGACAAAGTTCAGCCGCTTTCACCGGGGAATGTTGGAGCACGGAATTTATCTGGCTCCTTCGCAGTTTGAGGCGGGATTTACTTCTTTGGCTCATACTGAGGAAGATATCGATCGAACTTTGGCTGCAGCGCGTGAAGTGATGGCCAGTATTTAACGTGTGTAGTAAGGATTTTCATCCTTAAAACTCAGGAATAAATAATTAAAGTCCTTGCTGTTTGTTGGCAGTAAGGACTTTAATTTTTAACTGCTTTATCAAATAAAGTCCTGAATCATACAGACTATTCAGGACTACCTTTTAATCAGGCTTACAGGCTTTTTTAGTAAATTTTCACGGGGTAATTCATGTTTAAGGGTGTGAGGGAATTACAAATTAGTAATTATAGGAACTCTCTACTTTGCGGTAGCAATCCCTAACTTAGCTCCCTTAATTCGGCGTAATCGATCCATAACTTCCACAACATTTCCGTGATTGACGCTTTTATCTGCATTCAACACAATTAAGGAGTTCTGATTTGACCCCATTACCTGTCGCACTGTACTCTCAATCTGGTCTAAGTTGACTAACTTTTTATCAACCATTAATTTTCCATTAGCATCAATGGTGACGGTAATTTTAGCAGGCGAGTCCTGAACTTGAGAGGTTGATGCTTTCGGTAAATTTACGGGTAGACCCTCGGATTTGGATAAAGACAGAGAGGAAACAATTAAAAACGTTAATATGGCGAAGACCACATCAATCATTGGCACGATGTTAATCTGGGCAATAGTCTCAGGTTCATCGGGTAGGCGCATAATTAGATTCTCTTGGTAGTTTTTCGTAGCGGTGACGGTACATTAACTCTAGCTGGCCTCCAGCTTCCTGAATAAAAGCTATCTGCTGTAAGTAAAACCCGCGAAACATATTGGCAAATAAGAGTGTAAAGATTGCCACAACTAACCCTATTGCCGTAGAAACGAGGGCTTCGCTAATCCCAGAAGTAACGCCTGCGGCATTGGTGCCCGTGGCATTCCCCAGTTTGAGAGAACTAAAGGTGGTAATTAACCCCAAAACTGTTCCGAGCAACCCAAATAGTGGGGAAAGGCTGATAATGGTGTCAAATATTGTATTGAATCGCTTCAGGATGGGGATTTCTGCCTGAGCACCACTCTCTAAGGCCAAACGAAATTCTTCGATGTTGGGGGAGTCTAATTCTAAAGCTTCTAAAAAAATCCGGGCTAGGGGCAAATCGCTGTTTACTTGTAACTTTTTGATGGCGGAATCGGGGTTTTGACTGTAAAGCTGTAGCACTTCTCGCACGACTCGCCGCTGCCGCCGATTTACCCTAAACCAAAAGGCAAGACGCTCTATGATCAGCGCGACTGCTGCGATTGAGGAGGCAAATAGCGGCCAAGCAACAATGCCTGCGGCGCGAAAAATGTAAATGAAAGCATCCATTGATTTGTACTCTCGCTAGCTCGGTTGAGTGATCGCAAGCTGCCTAATGCTGTAATTAGCCCGATCGAAGGTTGGTAGAGTTTCTGCGTCAAGTCGGCACAAGTGATTCAGGCTGCGAATTGTTTCACTCAAGGGCGATCGCACTACCTGTATGTGACTATCTTCGTCTGTACCCAAAATGCTCCTACTGCGATCCCGATCGAGATCGCGACAGATTGTTCTGCCAGTGCTTCTTTGCTAAATATTTGCGTTAGGACTTGACAATAATCTTCAATAATTTAAAAGATTCTCAACTAGGTTTCCACAAAGTTCAGGGTTTGTCAAGTCATGCGCCACACTTTTAGATAATAATTATCGAACTGATAGCAAAAAAAAATAAGTTTTACTAATTAATTGATTTTTATGAAAAGCTTGAGAATGTGGAATTTTGTTGGTAGATTAGGGGCTAGAGTATTGCATTTAAGGCGTTGTGGAACCTGGCCCTGCCAGAATCAGAACATTGACACCGCCCATAAGAGCCAAGTAGACGCCCCCAAAGAAAATGCTGATTGGTAGCCTCTAGCCCCTATCTCAAAATTAAATAATGAAAATTAATTGCAAGAGTCTTGAACAGGGTGACAGTCTTCTTATAGGATGGGTAGGTTCATCAGTGATAGCAAGCTCAACCCGCAGTTGGTAGCTTGTTTCGGGTGATGTCGGGGAGCCAGCGAGGATGTTGCCATCCATAAAGGAGAGTGAGAAGGCATGAGTTTTTCAAATATTTCGGCGACGCAAAGACAACAACAAGAAGAAGCTCTCAAAAAAGTTCTGGCGATCAGTCTGTTAGCCTCAACCTTACTGCACGGTGTCGCGCTGCCGTTGAGCCTCAAGTTCGTCAAACCTGCTGAATTTGAAGAGGATGCAATTGAAATTGTTGTGCTTGATGAGCCAAAAGTAGAGGAAACCCAGCCAGAGCAGACTATTCCAGAAAAAGTATCTCCCCCGCCTGAGACGTTGAAACCAGAACCGCCACCAGAGCCAACTCCCGCAGAGGAGCCACCGGTAGCGGTAACGCCACCGCCGATTCCAGAGGAGCCACCAGTAGCGGCAACGCCACCGCCGATTCCAGAGGAGCCACCGGTAGCGGTAACGCCACCGCCGATTCCAGAGGAGCCACCGGTAGCGGTAACGCCACCGCCGATTCCAGAGGAGCAGCCAGTAGCGGCAACGCCACCGCCGATTCCAGAGGAGCCACCTGTTGAGGTAACGCCACCGCCGATTCCAGAGGAGCAGCCAGTAGCGGCAACGCCACCACCAACTCCTATCGAGCCTTCCCCCGCACCTCAAGAGGATTTCAATTCCCCAAAAACTCCTCAAACCCCGATCGCTCAGGAACCCGAAACCCCCTCGCCCGATCCTCCAAAAAGCGAACCACCCGTTAGCGACTCCCGCCCCAAGGGTGCTGCGAGTCTCCCAGACTTTACAAAAGATGCTGGAAATCTCAACTCCTCAGACAGCCCTGAAAACCAGCCGCCTGCTTCGGCGGGTAGCGGGGAACCTTCCTCAGAGCCATTAAATCCTTCTTCCGGGCCCCTACAGCGATCGCCCGCGGCTGGCCCGCCAGTCACAGCTACTAGGCCAGGAGGCGGTAGTAACTCTGGAAATGCGATCGGGGATCTCACAAACCCCTCCTCCCCTGATAGCCCCGGAGGAAGTGCGTCGAACTCACCATCCGGTGCCCGCGAAAATGGCAACATACCTTCTGATGAGCCATTTGCGGCTGGTTCGGGGCGATCGCCCCGATCGCCTGCGGCTGGCTCCCCAGTCACGGCCACCAGGCCAGGAGGTGGCGGAAATTCGGGAAGTGCGATCGGAGATTTAGGAAACCTCCCCTCCTCTGGTAGCCCTGCAGGAAGTGCATCGAACTCATCACCCGGTGGAGGTGGAAATGGCGGCGGGGGTTCGTCACAGCCATTTGGCAGCGGTTCCGGGCCAATGCCAAAACCGACAAATCCAGGAAGAGGGGGGAGTCCTTCGCGCCCTGCCGGCGCGCCTCTGGCCACTTGCATTAGTGGCTGCGGTAAACCTGAATATCCGATCGCAGCCAGAGAAGAAGGGCGCCAAGGCCAAGTGGAACTCATTTGTGACATTGACCCCAACGGTAAGACATCCAACATCAAGATATTGACTCCTAGCAAATACAACGACTTGAATCGCGCAGCGATGAAACAAGTACAAGAAAGGAAATATGCCCCATCAGAGAGTGGCATTCAAGGGGAAAGAATAGTCATTATCTTCCGGCTCACTGACTAGGGATTTTATTGAGACTATAGCAATTTGGCTGGGAATTCTATAGCACCGTCCAAGGAATAGCAAAGTTAAAAGTTGAATTTTTTGTGAATTATGAATGTGGGAATGTCGTCAGCAATATTAAGTAAACTTCAGCGAGTTGGACTCACTCTATTACTTGGTACCAACTTGGGAATGGCTTTGTTGTTTGCCAACCCTCACAGCGCAATGGCAGGAGTAATTACTTTACCCGATGGCGGACGTTGCGAGGGAGAATTGAGTGAGGGAAAACTCAGCGGCCCCGGCATGTGTCAATATGCCAACGGCGATCGCTACGAAGGCTCTTTTCTCAACGGCCAACCTCACGGTCAAGGAATTTATACCTTTAAAGAAGAAGGTAAATATCAAGGAGAATTTGCCTTGGGTGAATTCAACGGTAAAGGTGTCCGCGAATTTGCTAACGGCAACCGCTACGAAGGTACTTTTAAAAACGGTGAGTTCGACGGTACAGGCACTTTTACCTCGACTAACGGCATTCGTTACGAAGGCTCTTTTACGAGTGGTTCTCCCAGCGGTCGTGGGGCTTTTACGTTCAGTAATGGCACTCGATGCGAAGGAGATATTAAAGAAGGAAAAGTTAACGGCAAAGGCGTCTGTCAATATGCTAATAAGAACCGCTACGAAGGAGAGTTGCTGAATAACTTGCCTCACGGACAGGGAATTTATACCTTTGCGGTCGGAGGCCGTTATGAGGGGCAATTTAGTGAAGGGCAATTTCACGGTAAAGGGGTTCGCGAATATCCGAATGGCAACCGCTATGAAGGAGAGTTTGTCAAGGGCAACACTCAAGGTCAGGGGTTGTTTACTTTTAAAGAAGGAGGACGTTATCAAGGGCCGTTTGACAATGGAGAATTTAGTGGTGAAGGTGTCCGCGAGTTCGCCAATGGAGATAGCTATAAAGGCACTTTTGTCAAGGGTAAGATGAGCGGGAAAGGAGTTTACGTTTTTAAGAATGGCGATCGCTGCGAAGGCGAATTTAGCGATGGTCAGTTCAACGGCAAAGGTACCTGCATTTACGCCAATGGCGATCGCTATCAAGGTGAATTCCTCAACGGCCAGAAACACGGGCAAGGTTCCTACATTTATGCAGATGGAACGAAAGTAGAAGGAAATTGGCAACAAGGTCAAATTAAAAAATAACCTTATAACCTATCTCGCCCTACTTGTTTACCCCCCCTCCTCACCAATAACATAAGGCGCTTTACAGTAGGCACAGCGGCGTTTTATAGCGCTTTTCAAGTTGGTGAGCTAGCGGAGGGTTTTTAATTTCACATCCGATTTACACAGGGTCTTTTTTAGGATTTTCTGGATAGCTCGAAGAAAAGTTATTTTTTTAACTGCATATCGACTCAGATAGACGTAGATAGATTACATTTTGGGGCAACGGATTTGGTATAAATTTTTCCCTTGTTCTCCATAAAAGGGGTTTAAATCCTCGGCGTTTTGTTCATGCAGCTTGTTTAAAAGGCTGCAATTTCTCAGTTTAAACCACCCTAGCCAATTAATTTCCAGTGTTTCTACAACTAAAAAAACAAGACCGACGGATTGTTTCGTTATTAATGAGTTTTATTTTAGTTTTGCTTCTAAATAATGGGGTTCAATCCTCGCCTCAAACAGGCACTCAAATTCTTTGGGATACCTATGGAATTCCACATATTTACGGAGAGAATACTAAAAGCCTTTTCTACGCTTTTGGGTGGGCGCAGATGCAAAGTCACGGTAATCTGATTTTGCGTCTTTACGGGCAAGCTCGCGGACAAGCTGCGGAATTTTGGGGTGAAGATTATCTGGAATCCGATCGCTGGGTGCAAACTATGGGAATTCCTAATCGTGCAAAGGCGTGGTATGAATCACAAACTCCCATTTTTCGCAACTATCTCGATGCTTTTGTTGGGGGAATGAATGCCTATGCAAAAGAACACCCAGAGGCGCTCACCGAAGAATTAAAAGTAGCATTGCCCCTCAAACCGGTAGATGTATTGGCACACGCGCAACGTGTCATCAATTTTACTTTTATAGTCGAGCCAGATAGCGTTGAAAATCTCGCCGAAAATGATACCCCCAAAGGCTCTAATGGTTGGGCGATCGCTCCTTCGCGTTCTGAAAGCGGCAATGCCATGCTATTGGCAAATCCTCACCTTCCTTGGTCGGATTTATATTTATGGTACGAAGCGCAACTGGTTGCCCCAGAAATTAACGCTTACGGAGCGACTCTCGTCGGATTTCCTGTATTAACGATCGCCTTTAATGACAACTTGGGGTGGACTCATACTGTCAACACTCACGATGGCTGGGATGCCTACGAATTGCCCCTCGCTAACGATGGCTATCGCTTCGATGGCGAAGTCCGAAAATTTGACAGAGAAGAGAAGGTTTTAAAAGTCAAAGAAAAGAATGGAAATTTGCGATCGGAATCTCTAGTCGTGCGGCGTTCTGTTCACGGGCCGATTATCACAGAAAAGCAGGGCAAAGCGATCGCCCTGCGCGTTGTCGGACTCGATAAACCAGGAGCCCTTCAGCAGTGGTGGGATATGGCACGATCAAAGAATTTTTCTGAATTTGAAGCCGCTTTAAAGCGCTTGGAAATTCCCATGTTTACCGTCATGTATGCCGATCGTGAGGGGCATATCATGCACTTGTTTAACGGTCAAGTCCCCATACGCAAAAAAGGAGATTTTAAATACTGGTCAGGCAGGATTCCAGGCAATACCTCAGAGACTTTGTGGAGCAAAAATCATCCCTATGCGGATTTGCCGCGCGTTGTCGATCCGCCCAGCGGTTGGTTGCAAAATACTAACGATCCTCCTTGGACGACGACTTTTCCCAGCGCGATCGCACCGGATAAATATCCCGCCTACATGGCACCGCGCGGCCCGATGGACTTGCGATCGCAGCGATCGGCAAAAATGCTGTTAGAAGATGCAAAAATCTCTTTCGATGAATTGATGCAATACAAACATTCCACTCAGGTAGAACTCGCCGATCGCCTCCTCGATGATTTAATTCCCGCCGCACGGCAAGGCAGTGAAAAAGCGCGCCGCGCTGCGGAAGTTCTCGCCACTTGGGATCGCAAAGTCGATGCTGACAGTCGCGGTGCGGTGCTGTTTGCCTTTTGGAAAAAAGCGATGGATGCTGATGAGTTATTCGCCAAACCTTGGAGCGAAGATGCGCCGCTAACGACGCCAGACGGGTTGGCAAATCCTGCGGAGGCGGTGCGGGTGCTGTCCGCGACAGCAACCAAAGTTGAGGCGACTTATGGCGCGTTAGATGTGGCATGGGGGGAAGTCTTCCGATTGCCTGGGGTGGCGAATCTGCCGGCAAATGGAGCTGACGGTGCTTTGGGTGTATTTCGCTCAGTCTGGTTCGCTCCTGGGAAGGACGATCGCTTTCAAGCGGTTGCAGGCGATTCTTTTGTCGCTGCGATCGAGTTCTCCAATCCGGTGAAAGCGATGGCGCTAAACAGTTACGGCAACGCCACTCAACCTGGCTCGCCCCACGCAGGCGATCAGTTGCAGCTTTTTGCTCGCAAGGAATTGCGCCCTGTATGGCGATCGCGATCGGAAATTGAAGCTCACCTAAGTTCGCGCCAAAAACTATAGCAGAAGGCAGAAGGAAGAAGACTTCTGTGCGCCGTTTCCCCTTGATATCAAATCCGGTAGCATCCGAATTATTCCTCTCTGTATTCTCTCCCTCTGCGTTCTCTGCGCCCTCTGCGGTT
>NZ_JAUBOQ010000091.1:0-10156 GCF_036700325.1 Microcoleus sp. Z1_B2 | reverse complement strand
GACAGTTATCACTTATCAAGATGGCCAAAAAAGCGAAAATGGCAGTTCGAGTTACGAGAAATGGTCGAGCGAAAGCACTTACGATAGTAACGGCGTAGCTAGTTTGGTGTCCCAGTATTCTAGCTGGAGTTCAAGTTACGGCAAGTCTGATTTTCAGGGAGGTTACAGTTGGACGGAAACTGTCAGCGGTTACGATTCGGAATCGGTGACGAAAGAGGGTGTTTCGACGAGTAATGGCAGCAGTTGGAGTTGGACTCGCAGCGGGACTGAGTATGATGATGGCAGGAATAGTTGGAGTGAAAGTTGGTCGAAGTCTAGTTGGGAAGATGGCGAGTATTTGCCGGGTGAATATGAGGTAACGAGGGGGTCATTTGACCCAGAAGGAACACAGACCCAGACGAATAATTTGCCCTCATTTGGGGAAGCGCCGCGGTTGAATAAGGCGCCGAAACAACAGGTGCCACCGGATTTAGTGAAGCCTCCGAAGCCGAGTGATGATATTTGGCAGTTGCCGACTGTGATTTTTAAAGATGGTGCATCTAAAAATGCTTCAGAAGATAAGACTTTTTGGCTCCCAACTGATATTTACAAAGAGCTTACGTCTCAGAAAGTGATTAATGGAGATGGCTATTTTAATGCAAGTAGCCCTAAAAACGAAAGCCCTTGGGACAAATTTTTGGCAAAATTGCGTAGATTTATCCAAAGGTTGTTAGAGCTATCTCAACAAGGCAAGCAAGCTGTTCTAGAATTTTTAGGCGCACTTCTTTACTACTATCTCAAGAATAATGGGGCTTTACTTCAACCTTTCACTGACCTTCTGATACCAGGAGGAGCACAAGCACGAGACAAACTGGAAAAACTCTTACAAAAGAGTAAAGCAGCTCAGTTAGGAAGAGGTGCTGCTGATTTAATCGGAATTTTGCAAGGAATAGCGGAAATTTTGTTGGGAACTGGTGGTAGTATTGGAGGTGGTTTAACTGGAAACCCCGCACTGGTTGCTGCAGGATTGGGAGCGCTAGCACATGGGATCAGCTTAGTGGGAGTTAGCGCTCAGGATCTATCTAATCTGATTGTTCAGGTTCTTCAAAGTAATTCCGGTCATAATCCTTGGGATGATGTTCCAGAAGGGGACTTGGAAGAATTTTTGAATCCAGCGTATGAGTATATCGATACTCGTTCATGGCATCAAGGTGGTTCCACTACAGCAGAAAATTCTGTAAAAAACCATTTTAGGGATCATGGTACGGAAGTAGAGGCAGCGAATGTGCAGGAATATATTGACCTAGCAGAGAAGTTTAAACAAGTAGTTCTGAATAATAATAGAACCGAAATACGCCGAATAAGTGGAGCTACCTCAAATGTTTCTAGGTACGAACTGGGAGATAGATACATAGATTTAGTAGATTTAGGTCAAGGAGAATATGGTATAATATCTTTTGGAAAAGTTTGGCCTCGCCGCTGATTGAATCAAGTGTTAAGAGAATAAAGAGGGTTGTTGAAATATGGCGCTAGAACATAGATTTTTCTGCTTAAGAGAAGGAGAAGTGAGTTATGCAGAGTACATGAAATACTTCAAAATTAAGTTTGAAGTCAGTATCCACGATGATGTAATGCGCTACATGAATGATACCCTAATGTGGATACCATGTACTCATCTTTCAGTTAGACATAGAAGGAAGGCTCACGGATTAATGCTTTACGGTGATACAATTATTAATCAAGAAGGTGTTGAAATGTTTTATCATGTGATCGAGTCATGGTATCGCTTATTTTCAAAAGCTCCTGAGAAATTTCAGCTTGATGGAGGAATAATTATAGAAGCTGACAGAACGGTTTCTAGTCCACCAAAAGTTCACACTATCGAAGTTGAGCGAGACTTGCTCCTTGAAAAGCTTCGGATTTTACTCAATTATGCTAATCAGGTAATTGAGGGTGAATTCTTTATTTTGCATTTGGGTATTTGATGATAAAAATCTCAGTAAATCTCGATGAGTTATTGGATGTTTATTCAGAACCAAATAGTAAAGTAACTCTAACAGCAGTTACGATTGGAGAAGTTTGGTCTGGCCGCTGATTGAATTAAGTGTTAAGAGAATAAAGAGGGTTGTTGAAATATGGCGCTAGAACATAGATTTTTTTGCTTAAGAGAAGGAGAAGTCAGTTATGCAAAGTGCATGAATTATTATGAAAAGGAGTTTGAAGTTAGTATCCACGATGACATAATGCGGTACATGAATGATACCTTAATGTGGATACCGTGTACTCATCTTTCACTTCCCTATAAAAAGAAAACAAAGGGATTATCGCTTTACGGTATTACAATTATTCACCAAGAAGATGGGGAAATGTTTTATCACGTAATCGATTCATGGTATCGCTTATTTTCAAAAGCTCCTGAGAGATTTCAGCTTGATGGGGGGATAATTATAAAAAATGACAGAAAGGTTTCAACTCCACCCAAAGTTTACACTATCGAAGTTGAGCGAGACTTGCTCCTTGAAAAACTGCGGATTTTGCTCAATTATGCTAATCAGGTAATTGAGGGTGAATTCTTTATTTTGCATTTGGGTATTTGATGATAAAAACCTCAGTAAATCTCGATGAGTTATTGGATGTTTATTCAGAACCAAATAGTAAAGTAACTCTAACAGCAGTTACGATGACGGCAAGTCAAAAAATACCAGCAACAGAGACACATATACCGTCAATCAGTCTCTGGAAACTTCGGGCAGCAACGGCCCATCATATTGGCAAAACAATCGAGGTAATAATTACTCGGTAACTCAGACCAATGACACCCAAAACTACAAAAACGGGCCGTCAACTAGCAGCCACAATCGGGATACTTATTCTGTCAGTAAGTCGAATTCTTCCAGCAGCAACAGTGAGGGCAAAGTCAGTTCTAATTCCGAGCTTGAAAATTATTCAGAAAATAATGCTCAGTGGGAGAGCGAGTATAAGGCTGATACTTATACTACTCAAAGCAACAGCGATGAATCGACAATAACCGCTAGCAAAAGTAACAGCAGCACCGAGGGCAACAATTCCACCTCATCTAACAGTAGCGACACCTCCCGTACTTGGAATTCACAGACAGTTACAACTTATAAAGATGGCCAAAGAACTGAAAATGGCAGTTCGACTTACGAGAAATGGTCGAGCGAAAGCACTTACGATAGTAACGGCGTAGCTAGTTCGGTGTCCAAGTATTCTAGCTGGAGTTCAAGTTACAGCAAGTATTATTTTAAGGAAGGTTACAGTTGGACGGAAACTGTGAGCGGTTACGACTCAGAATCGGTGACGAAAGGGGGTGTCTATACGAGTAATGGCAGCAGTTGGAGTTGGACTCGCAGCGGGACAGTATGGGATGATGGAAGGAATAGTTGGAGTGAAAGTTGGTCGAAATATAGTTGGAAAGATGGGGAGTATACGACGATTGAGTCCTCGTCAGCAGGGGGAGGGTTCGATGCTTCGGGGACGGGGGAGCAGGTTAATGATTTGCCCTCAATTGGGGAGGCGCCGCGGTTGAATAAGGCGCCGAAACAAGAGGTGCCGATTGATTTTCAGAAGTTGCCGAAGCCTAGTGATGATATTTGGCAGTTGCCGACTTTTATTGTTAAGGAGCCTGAGTTTAAAGATGTCTTTGCTAGTTATGAAGTTGATGCGCCTTCAGGTGGGAGTGGGAATGATTATTTAGCTAATAATCCGTCTGGTGGTTCTGGTGCTCCTGGTGGAAAATTACCTGAAAACAAACGTTCTGCACTGGCAGAAGTTATTCAACAATTGTTGAATTTTTTTAGACCTCTTGGAGAGTTTGTTGCTGGCGCAGTCTATCAATGGTTGCGTAATAATGGAGAACCAGCTACATGGTTGCTGGAGGTTTTGAGCCCTGGATGGAACCGATTAGAACAAGATGTGGAGCGTGGGCTTCCTCAAACCTGGCCTTTTAAGGCAGGGCGAACTTTTGGAGATGGGGCAGCAATTGTCACAGGGATTTTAGAGATAATAGGGGGTAGTGGGGCTGCTGGTGGCGGTAGTAGTTTATGTGTAACAGGATTCGGCTGCATTGCAGGTGCTCCTGCCATAGTAGCAGGAACCGCTCTAGCGCTACATGGCTCTGGTACAGCTTCCCGTGGATTAGCAAATATATTAGCCGACATAGCTGAAAATCTGGGGGTAGTTTTTCAGAGTTCATCAGGTAAGAGGAACAGTGGAGGTAGACCCTATGAACCACCTATAAGGAGCAGTCAAACGTATGACGGCTATACTCAGGTAGAGTGGAGCACCTCACCTAACGACCCACGTACTCCGTTGGTGACTTTCAAAGAAGTTAATCCAAACATTATCGAGGTGTCAGATATATTTCCACGCGATTTTCCCCGTCGTATTGGTGGTAATATGATTGCAGATGCCTTACGAACTCACGGAATAAATAGACCATCAACCATCAGATTGACGAATGTAACGAACGCTCCCACCAAAGAAGCAATTGACCAGGGCATTTCTGTTGAAAATACGGTCTTGGGTGACACTTTGAAAGATGCAGCCAGAGAATTGGGTGCTACACCTACGAGTTGGAGTACAAATACAAATGCTAGAGGTCAAAGATGGATAGAAGTAAAATTGTCTTACTAGAGCAACTAAAGCAAGCTTGTTCGCAACGAATCGATAAGAGCTGGCACCTGCTAGCAACTGCTGCGGGAAATGAGGAAGGTATTCGTGTGACGTTGCGCGGTCTGGAAATTAATGAGTTACGCCTTGACACATTCATTGCTATGCCCACCCGCTTAGTAGAAGATAGGGTTCTAGCTCTTTCTGTTTCCCGACCCGAGCTTTTACGTAATTTGTTAAATCAGTGGGAAATGGAACCACGCACTGGCAATCCCGATATCGATGCTGGGTGTTTAGAAACAGCTCTTACAACAGGTCGCAGATGTTTCACAGTTTTGGAAATAGATCCAGAAGCAGAACCGTGGTCGTGGGAGGAGGAATTAAAAAACAAACCTTTAAAACTTATATACAACTCCGAGTATATTCGCTTGTTAGGTAGTCGTCCTTTGAAGGACAAAGTGCTAACACAAAAGGATATAGAAAACGCCATAGGATCGGGAATGTTTCTGCTCCAAACATTACGCACACAACAGGTACAAATAGATGAATCTGTATTTGCTCACTATGCAGATTTAATCAGTTCCACAGGTCCCTACGTAACCGCTATGCTGATTGAGTTATCGAGACAAACTAATTTCGATTCCCGGATCTGGTTTGAACGGATTCTGGAAGTATTTCCGACTATTTCTGATCCGCTCGATCTGACTCTATCAACCTATGCTTTACTCAATGAGCAATGGGTTATGCCTTGGTGATTGGATCTCAAATTCCTTTTGTGCTATGGACTTGATAGGCGATTAGTTTTGTGCGCTCGAATTATTGTCAATAGTTTGACCTGACTCGGGCGATCGCACACCGGGTAGAATTTCCTGTGAGTCGAGAGCCCGTTTTTAGTGAATTTTCGGCTTCGGGATCTCGAACTTTAAATACACAACCACCGACACAGAAACCCAACCAGAAACAACCCCCAACCTCCCCCAAAAAAACCAACCATTAATCGGCATCATCGACACCGGATTCACCACCAACAATCCCCACATCAACTACAGCAAAATCAGCCTCGGCAAAGACTTAATCGAGGGCGACAACAACCCCCTACTCCAACCAAACCAAGGAAACCAACACGGCGACACAATTTTAGAAATTATCGCCACCACAGACAATCAAAACCCCACCCAAAAATCGACTCCGATTTGGTTGGGACGAGCAACAGGCAGCGGCAACTGGCATCAATCCCTGATAGAATTTGTAAACGCAGCAATCGCCGCCAAACAACCCAACGCCCTCATCAACCTCAGCTTCGACTTAACCCAAATCAACCCCGACGGCACACAAACCACACGCTACCAACTCACACCAGAAGAAAAATCAGCACTTAAATACGCTCAGGACAACAACATCCTGATTGTAGCAGCGGCCGGTAATGAAGGAACTCTCATCTCTGCCCTCGGACAAGCCTCAACAGAATTCGACAACATCATCACCGTCGGCGCATCCGAAAACAACAACCGCAGCGCCTATTCCAGCTACGGAGGCGGTTTAGATATCCTAGCACCAACAAACACTCAAAAAACCGCAGAACAGTCAACAACCGAAACAAAACAAGGCACATCAATAGCAGCAGCCTTCGTCACAAATACCATCTCCCAAATGTGGGCAGCCAACCCATCCCTGAACCGCCAACAAATCAAAAACATCCTCCTAAAAACAGCAACAGACATCGACGTACCCTCATGGGACGAAAGGACAGGATACGGAATATTAAATCGCGAATTAGCAATTGCTACCGCCACAGAAACAATCCCCGCAATACCAGTATTAGCAGCCACCAAACAATTGACAAAATCGCTGATTGATGCCGATGCAAATGTCAGTAACTCTCCGAATAGTACAGCCAAACCCTCAGAAAGACCGACCGCAACCAACGCCCCAGGCACACCAAAAACTACCAGCACCTCAACCGGAGACTACAACTCTGGCACTAGCTCTTATACCACAGAACTAGCGCCACATACAACCACCTCTACCAGTAGTTCCCACGGTACAACCACCACAAACACTCAAACCAACAGCCACTTCTCAAACACCGAATCAAGCTGGGATAAAAGCACACTCAACACCAACAGCAAGAGCAACTCTTTTAACCAATCCACCAGCGATTCCAGCACAAACGCTGCTACCTACACCAGCAAAAACTTTTCCCAAAACTCAGTCGAAAACACAAATCAATCGCAGCAAAACTACAGCCGAGTTAAATACGAAGGCACTCGCAACGACCAAAGCTCATACCTTCAAAAATCCCGCTATTCTAGCAATTATACCAGTCCCGAACAAACCACAAACACCACTGCCGACAGTTACCGAAACAGTTTTTCCCAATCAGACAGTCAATACGGAACCGACTATGCAATGAATAACGGCAACCGCCAAGACGATTGGGGTTCAAAATCAACTTCAAACACTCACTATACTAGCAGCACCGGAAGTTCTCTCAACAACAGTTCAACTCAAATTCAAGGCAAAGCCGATTGGACGAATAGCAGCAATGGTAATAGTTCCATCAACACTCACAGCGGGGAAGAAAGCCAAGTAAATCGCTCGAACTATGAGAGTAGCAGTAGCAGCGGTTTTTACAAAAATGGCAACAGCATCGACAACTATTCAGTAATCAATTCAACTTGGGGCAACACTACAACAGACGGCAAAACAGTCGGCAGCAACAGCCGCGATACTTATTCAGAAGCCAATAGTAATTATCACAGCAGTTACGATGACGGTCAGTCAAAAAATACCAGCAATCGAGACACTTACACCGTCAATCAATCTCAAGAAACCAACAGCAGCAACGGCCCCTCATACTGGCACAACAACCGCAATAACAATTATTCTATCAGTCAAGGGAATGATACGCAAAGTTACAAAAACGGGCCGTCAACTAGCAGCCACAATCGGGATACTTATTCTCTCAGCAAATCTAATTCTTCCAGCAGCAACAGTGAGGGGAAAGTTAGTTATAATTCCGAGCTTGAAAATTATTCAGAAAATCATGCTCAGTGGGAGAGCGAGTATAATGCTGATACTTATACTACTCAAAGTAACAGCGACGAATCGACAATAACCGCTACCAAAAGTAACAGCAGCACCGAGGGCAACAATTCCACCTCATCTAACAGTAGCGACACCTCCCGTACTTGGAATTCACAGACAGTTACCATTTATAAAGATGGCCAAAGAACTGAAAATGGCAGTTCGACTTACGAGAAATGGTCGAGCGAAAGCACTTACGATAGTAACGGCGTAGCTAGTTCGGTGTCCAAGTATTCTAGCTGGAGTTCAAGTTACAGCAAGTATTATTTTAAGGAAGGTTACAGTTGGACGGAAACTGTGAGCGGTTACGACTCAGAATCGGTGACGAAAGGGGGTGTCTATACGAGTAATGGCAGCAGTTGGAGTTGGACTCGCAGCGGGACTGAGTATGATGATGGGAGGAATAGTTGGAGTGAAAGTTGGTCGAAGTCTAGTTGGGAAGATGGCGAGTATTTGCCGGGTGAATATGAGGTGACGGGGGGGTCATTTGACCCAGAAGGAACTGGGACGCAGACGAATAATTTGCCTGAATTTGGGGAGGCGCCGCGGTTGAATAAGGCGCCGAAACAACAGGTGCCGGTGGATTTTCAGAAGCCTCCCAAGCCTAGTGATGATATTTGGCGGCTACCGAGTGTTATTCTGATTAAAGAGCCTGAGTTTAAAAAGGTTTTTGGTAGTAGTGGTTCTGATTCCCCTTCAGGTGAGAGTGGGAATGATTATTTAGCTAATAATCCGTCTGGTGGTTCTGGTGCTCCTGGTGGAAAATTACCTGAAAACAAACGTTCTGCACTGGCAGAAGTTATTCAACAATTGTTGAATTTTTTTAGACCTCTTGGGATGTTTGTTGCTGGCGCAGTATATCAGTATCTACGTAATATCGGAGATTCAACTAAATGGTTATTCCAGGTCTTCAACCCTTACTGGGATGGACAGGAACAAGATGTGGAACGAGGGCTTAAAGGGCTTCCCGACTACAATTATTTTTGGTGGGGACAACGGTTAGGAGATGGGGCAGCAATTGTCACAGGAATTTTGGAAATCATAGCAGGCGGTGGTGCTGCCGCTGGAGGTGGATTTTTATGTATAGCAGGATTCACTTGCATCGGAGGTGCTCCGGCCATAGTAGCAGGTGCAGCTTTGGGACTACACGGAACAACTACGTTGGCCGCTGGTGTAAGAAATATAGTTCAGGAACTTGGAGTATTATATTCTCAAGGAACAGGCGGTACAGGGAGTCAACTTTACCAAAAGATGACAACACCTCAATTGGAGAAAGCCCGAAACTCCTATCAAGACCTAATCCAAGAACACGAGAAAAAGCTCAATGACTACATAGCAAATCCCGATGCTTATGATAACGATGGCAGGCTTAAAAACGCACCAAATCCACAAATAAGGCAACAAATTATACAGGGGCGTATTAATGCACTTCAAAAACAAATCAAGAAGCAAAGAGATGAGTTAATCAAAATAGAACAAGAACTTAATCGCAGATAGAGAGGATAAATCGATGAATGTGACGGTTGGTGAACTACGGATATTGTTTGATAAACTCATGAATAAAATGGAACAAGAGGGCATTCTATCATTAGATATTAATGATATAGATTACTATTGGATAGTTTCGTCTGATGAATGGACAAACTTTGAAACTGATGTTAGTCTAGATGTAGGTTCACTGATAGATGATTGGAAAAGCCTGCAAAAAGTTATATCCGAAGAACATATCCCCACATATGTTGATTTCGATCGCCTCGCCTCAATATTAAGAGCTGTAGCGGAGACGATTGTCCCACTAAAAGAGGGATAATATGACAAGCTCAAATAATCGACGTGGCGGGCGATTAGTTTTGTTCGATCGAATGATTATCAATAGTTTTACACCCTCCGGGCGATCGCACACCGGGTACAATTTCCTTTGAGTCGATCAACTTTACAAGCTAGTTGTTTTGTGCGATCGAATGATTGTTGATAGTTTTACACCCCTCGGACGATCGCACATCGCCCGTACAATTTCCTCTGAGTCGATCGACCGGGGCGGGCTAGTCATTTTGTGCGCTCGAATTATTATCGATAGTTTGAGCTGAGTCGGGCGATCGCACACCGGGCACAACTTCCTTTGAGTCGATCGCCCGTTTTTAGGTAATTTTTCTGTTTCCGGCGATCGGCCATTGATTCTGCGGGCGATCGAATTAACGGGATCTCGTCCTTGTTTATCCACCGCGCGATCGACCGGGTGGGCGATCGTACTTTTCTCAATTATCGGCGATCGTACTTTTTTAGATTGCGGGATCTCGCACTTTTCTAGATTAGGGGATCTCGTACTTTTTTAGATTAGGGGATCTCGTCTATTTCTAAATGGTGGGCGATCGACAATACGCCCAGGGTAAACGCATCTAAATTAAGTTGACAGAAAATCATATTTGTGCATGATTTGTTTTTTATAAAACAATTCTTA
>NZ_JAUBOQ010000090.1:0-10636 GCF_036700325.1 Microcoleus sp. Z1_B2 | reverse complement strand
GCTTTAAATTCAGTTCCAATTCTAGTTGTTAACATTTCTTTACTTACCTTTGTTTTTTTATACCGACCTACTTAGTGCTACCCCTACTCCCCGTGCCTACCCTCCCCATCCACGATTTGCTCGTGTTTCAGAGATTGGGGCAGCCACGGGGGGCAGCCCCTACAAGAGGATGAAACAGCTCTGCCTGCAATGTAAGGTGGACGCCTGGGCGCACCTTACGAATATCTCCCTCCTCAAACCCCTGCAATGTGGGGTGAGTGCCAATTTTCTCAAATCGAGTCAATAAAATTCAATAAAATACGTTGGTGAGCAATCCCAAAAGGTCGCACATCTCCTGACTGCTCAGAAAAGCATTTGCCGGCCCGAATCTGCTGGGGTGTCAACAACTTCATATCCCAACCCTCAAGCAAAACTAAATCCTTGACATCCGCACTAAGTTGTGCATAAAAAACGTGGCGAACAACATCTTTTTCGACATCACAACAGAAAAAAGAAACACTTGCAGGAGCATAGCCAATTTCCTCTGATAATTCCCGCACTACAGCAACTTCCGGCGTTTCCCCCGGTTCCAAGTGTCCGCCAAACAAAGCCCAATGTCCGGGATACCTGATATGAGGAATATCGTCTCGCAACTGACAGAGAAACTTGCCGTCTTGGTACAAAATCGCGATCGCAACGTGAATTTTATTCATTTGTTAAAAAGCAGAAAGAAGGAAGAAGGAAGAAGGAATAAATTGCTGTAGGGGCGGGTTCACCAACATCTGTAAAACCCACCAAAAATCTAGGTAAACCCGCCCCGACCATAATATTATGGTTAATGAACTTTGAGGATAAATAAACAGATCCAAATCGCCCAAGCGCAACTATAAACCTTTGATTTTTATGAAATAGAATCACTTAATGAAATAAATTATAGCGGTTCTCAAGCGTGGTGAAATATGGGGGCGAACCCTAGGCCCACGGATCCCTATGACCACCTCATGTTACTGAGAAAGGCTATAGCATCTTCCTATTTTTATTGAGTTGCCGCTGGAGTGCGCTTTAATTGTTCCATTTCCTCAACATAAACTTCACCTAAATCTTTTCCGGCCAAATCCTTCAGAGTAATACTCTTGTAGCGGACTTCTCCCTTCAGCAATACTTCATCGCCAAGCTGGGGCAACTCTTGCTTGGTTAAAATCCAAATACTGCCAGTACCATCCTCAAGTTGATAAGCCGCAGTCCCCACAAACGGAGCGCGATTTTCCACCTTTCCCCGGAGATAAACTTCACCATCGACTTGTCGCTTTTGTTGAATGTCGCCAATGCTAGCAACATTAAAACCAAGATTAAGTTGAGACATGGGTAAATTGCCGCAACTGAAAAAACCGCTGGCGAGGATTAGCGACAAAGAGCTGGTACAGAATCTTTGAACCCAAACTTGCTTAATTGCAGTAGTCATTGTCAACTGATTTGAGATGTGAGATACGACTTACTTTAACAGAATCCCCAGAATCGATCGCAAGTAAGAAATTTCTCTAGTGTAGTCCTTGGCGGGGATTAAGCTAAAATCTAAAATCATCAGCCCCTAACCCAGAGTCTACAATGGATGCCAAAACTGCTCAAATACTAGATGGCAAAGCTTTAGCGACAAAGATTCAAAGCGAGCTGAGCGATCGAGTCCGCGCCCTACAACCCAAAAAGGGTCGTCCTCCGGGACTTGCGGTGCTGATGGTAGGGGACAACCCAGCTAGCGCAGCCTATGTTCGCAATAAAGAGCGAGCCTGCGCTAAAGTTGGGATAGCTTCCTTCGGCCAGCATTACCCAGCCAACGCTACTCAAGCCGAACTAGAACTTGCAATTCGTGCACTCAACGAGGACGATCGAGTAGACGGCATTTTAGTTCAATTACCGCTACCAGAACACTTAGATGCAATTTCGCTGCTGTACCAAATTGCCCCCGACAAAGATGCTGACGGACTTCACCCTGTAAATTTAGGCCGTCTCGTGCGTGGCGAGGAAGGTTTGCGGAGTTGTACTCCCGCCGGAGTGATGCGGTTATTGCAGGAATACCAGATTGATTTAAAAGGAAAAAACGCCGTTGTTTTGGGACGGAGTATTTTAGTAGGTAAACCGATGGCGCTGATGCTTTTAGAAGCCGATTGTACTGTTACTGTAGCTCATTCGCGATCGCAAAACCTAGAATCGATTACCAGCCAAGCTGATATCTTAATAGCCGCAGTCGGCCGCACAGAAATGATTACAGCTAATATGGTCAAACCTGGATCGGTAGTAATTGATGTCGGTATTAACCGCGTCGTCAATCCAGACGGTACGAGTCGTTTAGCCGGAGATGTTGATTTTAATGCGGTTAAAACAGTAGCCGAATTTATCACACCGGTGCCGGGAGGAATCGGGCCGATGACTGTTGCTATGCTTTTGGAAAATACCGTTTCGAGTTACAGCATCAAGTAGTCATTAGTCATCATTACAAATACACTTAACGTAGGGTGCGTCGCTTGCAGAAAATTTCCGTAAAAAATCGAGTTTTGAAGAAGCGACGCACCTGACGATGTTCTCGAATTTGAATATTTGCGATCGCGACGCACCCTACGGTTTTACAGCCACAACGCGAATTCTGCGATAATCTGCACTCCAATTACCATCGCGGTACAGCGCCGATCGCAAACGCTCTGCAACTGCGTTAATTACCTGCGATCGCACATCATCAGACAACCCCGACAAAAACCCGCCAGCAAACATTTCAATCCAATTTACCATACCCGCGCTGCCACCTTCTAGGCGAGTCGGGCGATCGAACAAAACCGCATAACCCACATCAAATCCCTGCTTTTCCAAAAGCCCAGCATACTCGCCAATACTCGGAAAATACCAAGGATTAAGCGCTTCAGGCTCCTGGCAGCCAATTTCTGACAAAACACTCAAAAGTGCGCGGACGATCGCCCCCACGTTCCCCTTACCGCCAAACTCAGCCACAAAACGCCCTCCCGGCTTCAGCGCTTTTTCCACACAATTAATCACAGCATCCGGCTGTTTAATCCAGTGTAAAACTGCATTAGAAAACACAGCATCTAACGGAGATTCTACTTGAAAACTCCTCGCATCTGCGACAGCGAAGTTAATGTGAGGATAGTTAACCTTTGCCGTAGAAATCATCGACAAAGAGGAATCAATACCTTGCACAAAAGCACCCCTTTGAGCAATCTTTTCAGTTAACTGTCCCGTACCGCAGCCCAAATCCAGAATTTGTTCACCAGCCTTCGGAGCGAGTAACTCCAAAAGCGATTCGCCGTACTGCCAAACAAAAGCATAATTTTGCTCATAAAGAGCTGAATTCCAATAATTTTGTGCCATGATAATTACCCTGAACCTTTCTTATCTTTCTCTGTGTTCTCTGCGTCTCTGCGGTTAATAAAAAAAATCCTTCTTCACAAAACCAACCCACTTATTTGTTAGCGAGTTGGGCTATCGCAAGTCCCTCGATTCGGCAAACTCTAATATTTTCCAAAATCCGCGCTCCCTGCTTTTCATAAAAAGCAATTCCCGGCGCATTGCCAGTATTAACAGTCCATTCCATACGCCCGCAATTTGTGGACTCAGCAATTTGTGCCAAATACTTTAACAGCGCTGTCCCGACTCCCATTCCGCGCATAGGAGCTTCCACAAATAGATCATCAAGCCAAAGACACGGCTGCGTCAATAAACTTGAATAGGAGGAATAAAAAAGAGCAAATCCTACCGCTTTTCCCCCAACTTCCGCCAACAAAACCCGCACTAGCGGAGGTTGGCAAAACAACGTTTGCTGCAATTTATCTGCTGTTGCTGCTAAGAAATTTTTAGCTCCATCAAACTCGCTTTTCTGCGAAATAAAATCCACGATTAATTCCAAATCTGCCAGCTCTGCTTCTCTAATTTTGATATCCAAATTAGCCATTGTTTAATTCTCAAATTCGCCTATTAATCACTGTATGAAATATCATCATCAATGTCCAATATATGTTTAACTAACCACTTATACTTTTAAAATATAAATGATGGGGACTTATGGAACTTCGGCATTTGCGTTATTTCATTGCAGTTGCAGAGGAACTGAATTTCACTCGCGCAGCCGAAAAACTGCATATTGCCCAACCTCCGCTGAGTCAACAAATCCAGCATTTAGAGGCAGAGTTGGGGTTTCAACTGTTTCGCCGCACCAAGCGGACGGTGCATTTAACGGCTGCGGGACAGGTTTTTTTCGAGGAAGCCGGGAAAATTTTGCAGCAAGTCGATCGAGCAATTCAACTGGGCCGACAAACCAGTCGGGGCGAACTCGGCCAACTGACGATCAGCTTTGTGAGTTCTGCAGCACACAACGTGGTTCCAGCGATTTTGCAGGCCTTTCGCACTCGGTATCCCGCCGTCAAGCTCGAACTGCACGAACTGACGACAAATGAACAATTGCAGCGCCTCCGGTTCGGGCAAATTGATATCGGCTTCGTGCGTCCTCCGGTTGAGGAAGACGGGATAAATTCTGAAATCGTTTTTCGAGAATCGCTGATCGTGGCACTGCCAGAAACGCATCCGGCGGCCGATCGCACGCATCTTGAATTACGCGAACTTTCCACGGAACCGTTCATTTTATTTCCGCGTTCCCAGGCTCCGGGATTGTACGATGCGATCGTCAGTCTTTGTCAACAAGCAGGTTTTAGCCCGATCGCAGCTCAAGAAGCAATTCAAATGCAAACCATTGTAAGTCTGGTAGCCGCCGAGATGGGAGTGGCGATCGTCCCGGCGTCGATGCAAAATTTCCAGCGCAGCGGGGTTGTTTACAAAGCGTTACCAGAATCAACCTGCATTGTGGCGATCGCTCTAATTTGGCGCAGCGATCCAACGGCGGCGGTGCAGCGGTTTTTGGAAGTCGCCAGACAAATCAGCGGATTTGAGATTTGAGATTGTAAATTTTAGATTGACTGGCAATTTGACAAACTTATCAAAACTCAAAGATTTTCTGTGCAACAACACCCGTAGAATGATTAATTGATGCTCGGAGTTCGAGCAACTACTGCCGTAAAAGTCGGCACGATGCGACCTGAACGGCTCACAATATCCCATATAAATATTAAGTACAAGAGAGCAAGGGATGGTATTGGCAACAGAAATGGGTTCGTCCCAACCGGAATCCTCTTTCGATTTATCTACTTATCTAGTCAAGCGAAAAGAGGCGATCGAGGTAGCTCTCGACAGTGCACTGCCGGTCATCTACCCAGAGAAAATTTACGAAGCAATGCGCTACTCGCTGCTAGCGGGGGGCAAGCGCCTGCGTCCGATCCTGTGTCTGGCTAGCTGCGAACTGGCCGGCGGCACTACATCTATGGCAATTCCGACAGCTTGCGCTTTGGAAATGATCCACACCATGTCGCTGATCCACGACGATTTGCCGGCAATGGACAATGACGACTACCGGCGTGGCAAACTGACGAACCACAAAGTCTACGGCGAGGATATCGCCATTTTGGCTGGCGATGGTTTGTTGACCTATGCTTTTGAATTTATCGCCACTAAAACTGAGAACGTACCCCCCCAACAGGTGTTGCAGACGATCGCCCATTTAGCGCGGGCATCGGGTGCTGCTGGACTCGTAGGTGGTCAAGTGGTTGATTTGGAATCGGAAGGAAAGACAGATGTTTCTCTGGAAACTTTGAATTACATTCATGCTCACAAAACAGGCGCGCTGTTAGAGGCCTGCGTAGTTTGTGGGGCAATTCTGGCTGGGGCTTCGGCTGCGGATTTGCAGCGGCTGTCTCGTTTCGCTCAAAATATTGGGTTGGCTTTCCAGATCATTGACGACATTCTGGATATTACTGCTACCCAAGAAGAACTGGGCAAAACTGCTGGCAAAGATGTTCAAGCAGGAAAAGTCACTTATCCGAGTTTGTGGGGAATTGAGGAGTCTCGGCGCCAAGCTTCGCAGCTTGTTGCTGATGCTAAGGCTCAATTGGCAGTGTTTGGGAGCAAAGCTCTACCGCTGCTGGCGATCGCCGATTATATTACCAGCCGCAGTAACTAGAAATACTAAACACTATGCAGGAAATTTGCAGCGGCATTTTAAACAATCATGTACTCGTGGTTGCTTTGATCGCTTGTCTGGCGGCTCAGATCATGAAGTTGCCGATCGAGTTGGTCAAAAATCGCAAGTTTAATCTTCAGTATTTGGTAACAACGGGGGGAATGCCCAGCGCTCACTCGTCTTTTGTGGGCGCTTTGGCTGCTGAAGTCGGACAAACGATGGGATGGGAAAGTCCGGACTTTGCGATCGCTGCGATCTTTGCAATTATTGTCATGTACGACGCAGCAGGCGTCCGCCAAGCAGCAGGCAAGCAAGCTCGCATCCTCAACCAAATTATTGACGAGTTTTTTGAGGAAGATCACAACCTTAATGAGGCTCGCCTGAAAGAGTTGCTGGGACACACTCCTTTTCAAGTGCTTGTCGGTTTGGGGCTGGGAATCACTATTGCTTGGATCGCAGGGCCTGCATATTAGTTAACTGTTAACTGTTAACTGTTAACTTTTAACTTTTAAGTATTAGTTGTTGACTGTTAACTGTTAACTAATCACTACTGACCGAATTCTGCTTGCAGAATATCGTCGTTGTCATCGGCGATAGTGGCGACAATAGTGATAGCACGAGAAATTTCTCCGGTCGAGATTTCGGCGATCGTCCGAGTCGATATTACCGCAACTTGATTGTCAACAATGGCAAAATGAGATTCCAAAGTAGACAGCCAATTCATTTCTAGAAGTTTCCGCATTAATTGAGCTTCATTCTTCGCAGGCAACTGCAGTACAAAAGCCCAAACAGTCAAAGTATCATCTTCGGTTTCGCCGGTGAGTTGCACGAACACTTCAACACTGCCGTACTTAAACTTCCAAAGATGTCCGCCAGCTTCACTTTGACCGACCATCACTTTTTGGTCTACAGCCATGCTGGCGATGACAGTTTCAATTTCTTCTGCATAGGTGACGGCTGTGGCTTTTTCGACCTGCTCGGAGGCGATCGCGCTTTCCCTCGATAGGCTTTCTGCGGAAGCTGTTTGTATGTTCGGCTCGCTGGTAGTCATCAGAAATATGGGTTTGAAACCCCGTCCTTTTAGGACGGCTTTACATTGAGTTAAAACATGCAGCGGGGTGGAGGGGTATGGTTGCCCCTCCGATGAGGTATGGTTGCCTCAATCTCCTTTCGGAGTAAAGTTAGCTTCGCCAATGTTTTGAGAGCTTGTTAGGCTGAAAGCACTGTCCCTGTTACCTGAGAACTGTTTAACCTTCAGCGACAGAGCAAGGAACTAGCTACGCATTCTCCCGGTGTCGTGACTCAAAAAACGTAGTCAGTTAAGACTTAGGCCCGTCAGAACGGCTTGTTAGATTTCTCCTTCAAGCCTCATGCCTTTAGGCTGAGGTTCCTGACGATTATATTTAGATGGAAAACTATTCCAATAATCAGTTTACTTGCTAAAGCTTAAAATTATGACTTTAAATAACTGGTTCCGAGGCTAGGCCTGGGAACCAGTTAATCTCGCTTGTTTGCGGAGCCAGACGCAAGTTGGACTTGCAAAGCGGTTTCAACCAGGTTCGCGATCGTTTTTAAGCCTTGGGCTTAGTCGCCGCCGGCTTCTTCTCAATGGTATTCAAGCCGTTGAGGAACATGGGTACCAATTTCTCCATAAATGCCTGCGGGTCGCGGTTCCAGGCGCGCTGAGCTACATCGACTCTAGTCATTTGCAGATCCGGGGCCAGCAGGGTTCTGGGTAAGCGTTCCATCAGGTATTGCGGGCGTTCCCACATCGGCATGGTGTTGGCAATATCCACGAGGCGGGTGACGCGGCGGAGTTCTGCCCCCAGCATGATATCCATTCCCGATTCAAAAGCTGCTTGTTCGATCGCCACATACTTGCGCTTTGCCTGTTCCACCTTCTGGCGGTGTTCCGGGCTTTTGTCGGCGATTTGGGCCAGCCAGCGGTTGCCCCAGCGGACGTGACCAGCTTCTTCGGGAAAAATCTTTTCGATTGTTTCGCGGATTTTGACGTTTTCTGCGGTTTGGGGAGCCTGTTTGAGGGCGTGGATGTGCGCTGAGAAGTATTCGCAGCCCCGCTTCTCGGTGACGTTAATCGCGGCGAGGGAAGAAATTACGAAGTCTTCGCGGTTTGTGGTGGGGTCTTGTTGTTCGCTGTCATACAACCTTTCAAATTCGTCAATGTAGGAGACTCCCGGCGGCGTTCCCACATTTTGGCCGAGGTCTACCAGCAAGTCGGTGAGCCACATAGCGTGTCGCGCTTCGTCGGAAATGTGCCGGGAGAGGTCGCGCACGAGTTCGGCTGGTTCCCCGTTTAGCTGTTCGATCACCTCGGTGAGGTCTTTGCAACTGCGCTGTTCGCTGTAGCGGTAGCGGTTGAGGGTGATCAGGTGAATTTCGCGATCGCGCACTACATTAGCTAAAATTTCGCGCGCTCCCATTGCGTTGCGAAGCTTGCGGGGATAGGCAACAGTCATGGTTTTATGTTGTTTTGTAAAGATACCTATATAAGTGTAACGCAGTTTTTTCGACAACCAATTACCTCGCAAGGGTGAAAGTTGTTGTGTGGGAGGATTGAGCCGTGGGGTAAATTTAGTCCTGGACGCAGGGGTGGTCAGAAATCGGTTTTTTTTCGAGCGAGGTTAATTTTAATTAACCACATCCTAACATCCCCTTGATACCCCCTACTATAAACAGCCCAATCACCCCAAAAATTCCTAAAGCATGAAGATCTAGTGGTAGATGAAGAAAACCAAAAATTCCCCCTGTTATCAATCCTACCCATGACAACCCTGCTAACATGGTTGATCCTATTACATAAATTGCCACAATCATCCCGCCAGTAACTGCGATAAGTAATGCAATTAAAATCCCTACGACTATCATTTGGATACCATTAGGGTCAGGGCAAAATGAAGCTTGAGCAATCAGCATTTGACCGAGATTTATTGTCAGAAATAAAAGCATAACTTTGGTGTCTATAATCTACAGTGTTGTTTTGTAAAGATACCTACATAACTGTAAGACAGTTTTGGGCTTGCTAATTCACAAAGCAAAGTTAGAAGTTTGTTGTCAATGCCCCATGCCCAATTCCCAATTCCCGTAGACTTTTATCTCAAGTCTCAGTTGAGTCTGAAACCATATCCTTAGCAGACTCTTGTTGAAATTTTCGCGCCTCTTCTACTTCTAACCTAGCCAGAGTTGTCGCCACATCGGCTAACTGTAAAGCCAGATTCATCCGACAAATCGGGTTTTTTTCCCTCCAGAGGTCTTTTGCCAAGAAATGTACTCGCGGGGCGAAACATTTTAATTGAATTTGGCGGAGTAACTTTCACCAGAAAACGAGCGAGAAGCCCCGGGCTACCGACATGGGGAGGAAAGCGGCTGCGACGACCGTCGCCTTGAATCAAAATCCATAGGAATAGCCATCTTTTTTGTGAATAGGTTGGCAATATTTATGACTAATTCCTGCTACTCTTCCCTTCATTGTAGCGATGTCGAACGAACCGGATGCACGGCAAAGAACTCGTCCCACGTAGGAACCGACTTTCTTGCCTGCGGTGACTGTCGCGCCAACAATATCGCCAGTTTTAAAACCCACATGGATCTGCTTTTTTGATCTATGTCGAATTGGGAAGCCAAACCGATCCGTGCCACACATTTGTCGAGTACCGTGTCCTGCTGCTTTTATTGGCAGCGGTTGAGAAGTCAGCACCTTTAATTCTTCGACTTTACCTACGCAAGCAGCATCTAACCAGTGAGATTTCGGTAACTGTAAACGAGTGCGATTGAATTTTGTCAAGCCGCCACTACCAGTAGAAACTGGTAAACCAGTCATACGGAGTTGATTAAATAACGCCCAGCGAGTCGAATTAACGGCTGCTGCGTCTTTTAATGGACGTTTTGCTTGAGACAGGATCTTTTTCAAGACATCTGGCTTCTTAGAGAGGAATTGCTCAATCCCTTGAGTCCCTTTCTTGACATTGCATTTTTCACAGGCCAGACAAAGATTAGAAATGCGATTAGATCCGCCTTTGGCTTTGGGATGAATATGTTCGACTTGTAGTGGTGTATCTGTAGCTCCACAGTACGCGCACTTTCTATCCCACTTATTCAACAAATATTCGCGGATCTCGTAACCACATAAAACGCCTTGCTGGTACTCCAGTCCACTAATTTCTGGGTTTTCTAGTTGTTGTAAGTTGAACCGCACAAGTTCTTGAGCAATAGAACCAATGGGAGGGACTTTCATCAATCTAGTTGCCCAGGTTAGGGTTGTTTCGACACGATGTTGTAGGCTTGGAGCCAGCCACCCTTTCGGGCGAGTTCTATTTAAAAATTTCGCTTTTCGATAGCGAGTATGGCGATTTCTTCTGCTCCTACGCAGTGAACGGCGAGATTCCAAGCTAGCTTTAATTGATTGACCTCGGTGAGCTAGTTCTGCACCAAAGATTACGTCCTCTCCTTGCACTAATGCGATTCCAGTAGTTTTGGAGCCAGGGTCTAATTTCAATACTCCGGACAGTTTTTAAATAGGGATGCTTACGCAATAAAGCACAGAAGCGAAAAAACTGAGTGCTATCTGAA
>NZ_JAUBOQ010000089.1:0-10926 GCF_036700325.1 Microcoleus sp. Z1_B2 | reverse complement strand
CGACTTGGCTGCTAGTGAAGTCACTCCAGTAGCTTTGGTTGCTCCTTCTATCAATGGCTAAGTTTTAGTCTGAGATTACAAAAAGCGCTCCTAGAAATAGGGGCGCTTTTTGTTTGGGAAAAAATATTTTTTGGAACAATCAGACTCGGCGGTTGAAACCGCTACTACACAAACGAAGTCCGCGCAACGCGAGACTAAAGAATAGAATATTACAGCCGGATTTAGTATGGCGATAGACTCCAAATTTTTGAAGTCGTATATTATGGAAAAATGATTGTGAAAGGTAAGTCAGATGGTTGTCGCAATTTCTAAAGCAGGATTGGGTAAAGGTGCGGCTTTCCTGTCAAACGTGACATGGGAGACTCTGGAAAAATTGGATGCTGATTTGGCGGACACTGGGGCGCGTTTAACTTATTTGGATGGGTGTTTAGAAATTATGGCTCCTTTATCTGAGGCCCACGAAGAACCTAAAAACACTTTAGGCCAGCTTTTAGAGATTTATATGCGGATGAAAAACATCCGTTTCTATGGGCGCGGCAGTACAACTATCGGGATGAAGAAATTAGGCGCGCGGAAAGAACCGGACGAGTCTTATTGTTTGGGTACGCGCAAGTCAGTTCCAGATTTGGCGATCGAGATAACAGTGACGAGTGGTGGAATTGATACGCTGGAAATCTATCGTCGGGTGGGTGTGCAGGAGGTTTGGTTTTGGGAGGATGGTGTAATTTCGGTTTATTGTTTGCGCCCAACGGGATATGAATTGGTGAGTAAGAGCGAACTTTTGGCGGATTTGGATTTGCGATCGATCGAGTTCTATTCGCGTATGGCAGACCAATATGATGCGGTGAATGCTTTTATGCGATCGTTGTAGAAGTTCAGAAGAGCGATTACAAAAATCCTGCTTTCCCCTCACATTTTGCCTGGGCCGGAGTTTGTTTCCCAGCAGTTTCGGTTCCCGGATTTCGGTAGTTTTGCAGCAGCAATTGGGGCAAAAAGTAGTCACGTAGTTCACGTAAACTCACCGGGACTCCAACATTTCCTCAACTGTCAAGCCAATATCAATTGCAATCCGCTGAAGCAATCGAGGTGATATATCACGCCCTTTATGAAAAGGAACAGTAGTTCCTCGCCCATCTTGGTGACGGAACTGCTTATGTGAGCCTTTTTGACGCACCTCTACAAAGTCAAGGTTCTCTAGTATGCGGACTATTTCCTGTGGTTTCAGAACTGGGATATTGCTCATGTTTATCGGATCACAATCTGTTGTGTACCTATAAACTCAGTCTGAATGACGAGAGTATCATCTTCTAGGAGCATCTCAATTACCTCACGCAGATTCTCGTGTAACTCATCCAAGGTTTCTCCCTGGGAATGCGCCCCAGGAAATCCAGGAATATAACCAACGTAAAGCTTGGTCTCAGAATCTTTTTCGATTATAGCGGTAAATGTTTTCATAAGATTTGCTTTCTATTCGTTAAATGTAAGAAATGTAATCTCTCATAGATTATATAATATTTCACCTGCACTGAATGTATGCTTTGAATACGGGATTGAGGAAAAAGAGCGATCGCCCTCCTACTAACACTTTTTCCACTAAGCCACGTCGCGCTAAAGATTGTATAGCTTGCCAAAATTCTGGTTGGGATAATTCACTATCAGTAGCTTTTCGGGAAATATCTACAGTTTCATTTTGAGTTGCTAACCAGTATAATGCCTTTTTTTCTGAGCCTGATAAACGCTCTAGGTGAGAGTCTAAGATGGGTTCTAAGTCACCTACAAATAAATCATTTACCTCGGATAAAAACAGGGAAACGCTACCATCAAACAACTCCAAAATAGTTGCAGCAATGATATTTAACCAGGAAGGATGACCTTGATAAAGGGCGATCAAGTCTGACCATTTTTCCTCATCGACTAATCCTTTTTGTTGGAAAATTTCTGCGGCTTGTTGTCCTAACCCTTTGAGGTGTAAGCTTCGCGTGGAGAGGTTTTCGGCTTCTAAATTCGCGATTTCTTTGGGTTTTTCCCAACTGAGGAGGATTAAACAACTCTGATGAGAGGATGTGGCAATTTGTTTGAAAAATTTGCCATAGTCTTCATAGCCTGCTAAATATTGACCTGCTAATTGACTGCTACTAAAAATATTCTGTACGTCATCAAGAATTACTAGACAGCGAGAAGATCGGAAATAATCGATGATTGTGGGTAATGGGAGTTGTTGCGATCGCCCAAAAAATTGCTTGAGTTCGGTTTGGAGGGTGGAAAGTGCGGGAGTGTTGGTGAGGCTTAACCAAATAATATAATCAAATTCGGTTTGAATTTGTTCGATGAGTTTGAGGGCGATCGCACTTTTGCCAATTCCACTTAAGCCGTAGATGGTAATTAAGCGGGTGTGGGCTTGTAAAATCCATTGTTTGAGGGTGGAGAGTTCTGAAGTGCGATCGTAAAAGTAAGGGAGTTCGGGTGCGTCTGTTAAATCGATTATGGGCGATCGGGCTTGATTTTGGGGAGAATCTGGGGGTGAGGGCGATCGGGTTTTTGTATCTTCAATAGTTTGTACAAATTCATTACAAATATTAATATTTCCTTTTACACATCGAACAAAATTAGAAACTTGAGAAATAGTATATTTTTTTTCTAACTTAGAACGAAAATTAAATTTATTGAGGTCTTCTCCTAATTCCTCACCCAGTTTTTCCCATAATTTAGCGGCTTCTTTTTTAACGTGAGATTGACTGCAATTAAACTCTTTAGCTATTTGAGGATATTTCTGTCTTTGCCAAACACCCGTTAGTATTGCTTCCTCTAGGGGTGTGAGATTGTCTCCGGTGCGCTCAAAAATTAAGTTATCAGCCCATTGTACAACATCTTCAGCATTCATGAGTCAGGGTTGAGGGAGGTTTGGTGTACTATATTCTACCCAATCCTACTTTGTCAACTGGATTGTACCAAATTCCACTAAATTGGTTCAAGATGGTTAGAAAATTTGGGTACTAAATCCTACCATTTTAGTTTTTATATTTCCGCTAAATGTTGCAAACTATAAATTAGTACATACCGTAGGGTGCATCTGACGAAGTTATGGATGACACTTGTGTAAGTCCTCTAAATAGAAGCTCTACTATCATGGAAGTTATTAGAAATTTTTACCAACCTTGGCTTGAAAAATGGGGCAGCCATCGTTTTCAAGCTATTCTCTTAATATGTTTCTTGCTATGGACACCTCTCCTAATTGCGGAAACTTTGCAGGTTCAAAATTCCTGTGATCCTATGATTCATTGGTCTAAGGAGTTGATACCAAAATGCCAACCAATCATTACTGACATTGATGATAATCCACCGCCAAAGCCATCGGAGAATCCGATTCAGCAATCATTGAAACAAATCGTAGAATCTTCAAAAGAACATCCCGATCTTAGTGGAGCAAGTATTGGAATTGCTTTTGCAACTGGTGCAGCCATCGCTAATGCACCTTTAGTTGTTACCGTAGGAATTGGTATTGCTTTGTGGTTAGCTATCAGAACAGCGCTTTCTCCTTAGAAAGCTAAATCAAAGCCTGATCAAACTTGTTCACCATGACTTTCTTTAAGGAGCGATTTACTAAAAATGGAACCTGTTTCTAATGAATCTCAACAGCCTTCTAACCTAGCACATACTCCCTTAAATACTGATTCGCAAGTTCTTCCTTCTCCTACAGGGCAACTTCAGCAGAATTCAAATAGCCTAGAACCCGCATCGTTCTCACTAAGATTTTCAGGATGGGAACTTGCAGCAGGTAGATGGGCTGTTCTGGGAATTGTAGTAGTTGCTACTGCGTGTACATTTTTTCTTTTAACTAAAGGAAGCGAATTTTGCTTCTTTAGCACTTGTACTACGGCGAATACTACGACGACATCTCTAGCTACTAATTTCTGGGGATTTTTAGGGGGGGCAGCAACTCTAATGATCCTCACTAATGTGCTTGGTGTCGCGCTTGTTCCTGCTGTTGCTGTGGCAATGGGAATTTGGCTTTTGATGCAAATTTCACTCCATTAGTTTGTGAGAATAAAATTAATTACTTCCCAAATATGAATTTAGTTGAAGTTGATAATGTATCGAAATCATTCTACAAAGGGTTTGGCGCTAATCAAATCCTTAAGGATATCAATCTAACTGTAAAGGAAAATGATTTTATTGTTCTGCGCGGTGAAAATGGAGTTGGGAAATCTACATTACTTAATTTAATTCTAGGGTTATTAAGACCTAGTGGTGGACAAATTCAACTTATGGGACTTCCTCCAGATAACTCTTTTTCTAAAATCGGCTTGGGCGTAGTTTTGCAAGACACTCAAGTTCCCCGAAAAGTCAAAGTTAAAGAATTAGTTGATCTACTGCGAAGCTACTACCCCAACCCTCTTTCAAGGGAAGAGCTCATGAATAAAGTTAATCTCACATACAAGGAAGATGCTTGGGCGACTGATTTATCTGGGGGGCAAAAGCAGCGACTCTACTTTGCTCTCGCTTTGGCAGGAAATCCTCGACTTCTCATCCTTGACGAGCCAACGAGGAATTTAGATGATAAAGGTTATGAAGAATTCTGGAAGCAAATAAAACTTTGTCGCCAACAGGGAATTACCATTTTGATGGTGACAAACAATAAATCGGACTCCGATGAACTGGATACTTTGGCTACTCGGTACATTACACTGGAAAAACTCTCTGAATCTTCTGACAAAAGCCAATTAGTTGAAGAGTTTCGGATGGCAGCTAAATCAGAAGAAAAATTAGATGCTGTTGCCGCACCTGAACCAGTCATTAATAAATCAGAGCCTTTTAATCAAAACATTTTGGCGATTATCAAAAACCAGCTTTTCTTTGAAATACTACAATTTCTTCGGACTCCTGTGTTTCTTCTTGCCACTCTCAGCTTAGTAGCTTTTGTCCCCCTATTGCAATTTATACCTGATATAACAGAAGATTTTGAAAGACAAGCTATAATTTATATTTCGGGACTTATCTTGTTTACAATTGTGATTGAGCGTATCGGCAAACGAATTGCTGTTGAGCGCTCTGAAGGATGGCTGAAATTGTTGAGGACGACACCTTTACCCCCAATCGCATACATAGTAGCAAAGATAGGGACAGCCATCCTACTTTGTACCATCAGCCTCTTACTAATTTTTGTACTGGCAACCTGGCAACTGGAAATAACAGGCGATGCCAGTTCCTGGCTAGTTATCTTCATCTGCCTAATTCTGGGTATTATCCCCTTCGCAATTCTTGGTCTAGCAATGGGATATTTGATCGACCCCAGAAGCGCTGATTCTATCCTTAGCTTGTCATTAATTGTTGTTCCTCTAACCTGTGGACAAATTCCAATTTCTGAATCAAAAATTGTACAGAATTTGATGGCCTTATCGCCGTTTTACCATTATCGAGAGCTGGTATTTTGGGCAGCAAAAGTGCCTCCTTATAATAATCAGATATTTCTACACTTGCTGTGGCTGATTTGGAGTTTGGGCGTATTCGGATTAATTGCTATTTGGTCATACCAGAGAGATCAAGAAGTTCAATAATTATCGATCATCAACCCAAATTTAAATTGATCAGATCCTCACCACATTCAACCAAGTGAACGTCGTTTAATTAGCAACTTTAGCGTATGTCAGGGGAAATACAGCACTTTTCAAATAATTTAATGGTTTTGAATTCACCTCTAAATCCTTTAGTTAGTAATAGGTGCGTCAAATTGAGATTAATTTTAGATGAAAGAGTAATTTTACTTATGACACACCCTACATCTTACAAATCCCCCTACCTCCTCACTGGCTGAAATCCCTGCACAAAAGTTATCCAGCGTGGTACTTTATCACCTGTAATATTTAGAATAGGAATGTTGAAACTTCTGACATCAGGGCGACCAATTTCACCAGCAGAAAAAGTAATATTCGTAGGTTCTGATTTACCTAAACCATAGGCACTAGCTATTTGATTAGCAAGTCGGCAGGTTATTACAAAACTTCCCATATTAATCGTGCCACCCCCAGCCTCGTAATTCCAAGTAATACCAGGTGTTAAATTTCCCTGCTGACACATAAAGTGAGTGACTTCAAACATTTTAGCAATGTGAACATCATATCGCCTTAAGCGTCCTCCATAGGCCGATGCTCTGGTATCGCTTTCTGGTACTACAATCGATCCAAATCCTTCGTCAAAACCAAGCTTCATCGGTAGTGCTGTAGAACTTGTGAGCGGTTGACTCGCTTGAGGTTGTACGCGGGTTGGTGACATCTGTATTGGTTTGACAAATTGACTATTAGCGCGAATAAAACAACCTTGCGCCGCACCAGCAGTGTAGGTTTTTCCTACAAAAAGCCAAGGTAAACCCCTGGTATCACGGAAAGTAACACCAGCATTACCAGGAAAGCTTTCAAAACGCTGTCCCTGTTTTAAAACACCAACTACAGACCAATTAAAAACATCAAATGGAGTGCGGTTGTCAACACGCATAAATTCTTCAAAAGAAGAATTCATGCGACAATTTAACCCCTTTGGGTCTGAGTCTACTACTTCCCAATAAGTATGATAAGTTCTTCCTATATAATCCCCTTGATTATTAGGACTTGGGAGAGGTGCAGTAGAACCGAGTTTAGCTGTTCCTAATACCAGACAAGTTGCCAGAGGAATGGTTTTTAATTCTTTTAACATGAATCTCACTTTTAAAACACTATATTGATCATAGTATTTAAGGATTTTATGATACATTAATTATATCATAGTTTAGTATAAAAAACTATAGCTCCGACTTAAACTTGGCCTTAGCCGCTCGCAGTTTTTTCCAAGCAACTTCCGTTCCAGGTTTTGGTGGTTGGGCGGCAATTCGGGCAATGAAATCGCGATTTTTTTCTTCATAATACAGCCGCAGTTCTTCAACTTCCTTAAGAACCATTTGATACTCAGCTTCAACATCAGCGCGATTTGCCTCAATATAATTTAAAGCCGCGTTAATTTGTTCCTCTGTAAGCTCAAACAATCCTCTGATAAACTTAGGTGGATATTGAGCCGTCACATAGTCCATGATGCCAGATGGTAATGCGCGCACCGGCCATCGCTAGTCCTCTTTCTGTACGGATGATAGATGTTTGTTCGTTAGGTATGCTTGTCATCTCTCTAGCATCCTACAAGTGATCTCTATATTACTAGCTGATTAATTGCAAGCCCTAGATGTGCTATCGCTAAAGTTGTATTCGCCAATAGCCGATCAATATGATGCGGTGAATGCTTTTATGCAATTGATGTAGAAATTGAGAAGAGTGCAGCACAAGCATTGTTAACTTTCATTAGAAGTGTCACCCGATCGCCCTTGAAAACTAATGCGGCGGTAGACTTCAGACATCGGAAGTTCTATATTTAAACTGTGCAGGACGATCGCCCGATCGAGCCGATCGCAAACTTGCCATTGCCAACGATCGCTACTTGGGCGATCGCCATTATAATATTGCTCAATATATGGTTCAGCTTGACTAACCAGCAAATATTCACAAAAACTAGCAAGAGAGCGATATTTTCTGAACTTTTCACCTCGATCGTAGCCTTCAGTAGAGGGCGAAAGAACCTCAACAATCAGTAAAGGATTGAGAATTTCATCCGTGCGATCGCCATTGAATTCTGGTTCACCATCAATGACCATAACATCGGGATAAGTTCCATGATTGAAGCTAGGAATCCAAATTCGTAGATCGCCGTTATAGATTTGAAAATTTGTGTCTCGCACAGTCACGTTAAGAAAAGTCGTAATGTCTACGGTAATACGGCTGTGAGCAGGGGAACCTCCTGGCATAGCGATAATCTCTCCGTTACAGTATTCGTGACGTTCTTCGGCTGTTTCCTCGATCGCCCGGTATTCATCTGGAGTAAAGCGAGTCTTTGTCGCATCGGGAAGATTTGGCGGGTTGGTTTGAGTAATAACCACGATCGCACCTCCTAAATAATTAGACCTTAAATAATTATGGCTGGCAGCTAGATAATTGTCTCAACGCACAGGCGATCGCTTTTTGAGCAAATAAATAATATGGGCGATCGCACAATCTCCTGACATCGCGTTCTCAAAGTTGAGATCCTTCGTGGCTCCGCTGCACCGCAGTATTTAACTGCTGGCGCTGTGCAATTTTGATTAACATCCTCAATGCGTCATTCACTGCTGCATCATTAGGAAAAGCTTGGGCAATATCGGGGTCTAAAAGCACCAAGTTTGTTCCTGCACGATATTGCTCAACATACTTGCCTTTAACACCTCCTTTCATCTGAGCAAAGTCATACTCAGCAAGTAATTCGTCTTCCATTTCGTTCTCAATATCCTTCTTCATAAAACCTCTGCTCCTGGCGGGTAGCTTTTCTGGCACTGATGATTCTTACTGTTTCTCCTCGATCGGTGTGTGCAACAATTAAAAGTTGTCCATACCTGGATATACCAATAATAACGTACCGGCTTTCTCCGATGGAATGCTGAGGATCGGGAAAAGTTACAGATAGCGGGTCAATCGATTTTAGATTTTAGATTTTAGATTTTAGAGGCGACCCCACGGATAAATGCGGGGGGCTTGAGGATTTTCGATTTTCGATTTGGGATTGATTCCACGGATAAATCACGTGGCGGGTAGCATCAAGAAATTCGTGGTCATTAATTAAATATGGTTGTGGCTTCTTGAAAGGAAACACCATGCTTCTCAACATTTAGTGTCGCTTTCTCTGGATTCCATTCAAATTCCATAAATAACTCTCCATGCCTTTTTCCGCTTCTGCTTCACAACCGCTAAATTCTCGCTTTCCTTTTGTTTTTAACACTCAATTGCTTAGTAAGCGCTGTATAATAATGCAAAGCAAAAAGCAGATTAATTCCAAAAAACACCAAAGTTAAAACAAATGTAAAAAAAGACGTAAACGACAGCCGGGAAGTCATCGTAAACATCGCCAAAATGATTGAGCAAAGCCCAAAACCGGAAGCAAAAGAACTTAAAAGCAGCAACCGCACCTTAGACATAGTTTAATTTAAAGATTATCCGTAAAATGCACTCTTGGCAGCTACAGAGGAGTGCCAAATGATACTTATTACTATATAGCGGAATTGCTCAGTTCCGCCAAGGGCAAAACGACTCTTTTCCTAAAAAGGTTTGAATTATACAGAAAAATACAGCCCGCGCTCTTGTAAACTCCTGTTACTCGACTTAATATCAATCAAAGGAATTCCCCAGCCTTCGCGATTATTCCACCTTTCGCCGTACAGTCACCGCAGCCGCAATCGGGCTGACAGCAAAGTATTCGCTTCCAAAACCGCGCTTTCCCTGGGATTCCAAACATTGCCAAAATCCACAAACGCCGTCACCTGCAAAACTCCTTGGTTGTCGCGGGTGCGCTTGCATCGGATACCGCAACTCGGCTGAATCACAAATCCCGCTATCGGCCAGCAAAGCCTCCTGACCAGGAATTTCAAAGGTGGTACCCGCCACGTGATTTATCCGTGGAATCAATCGAAAATCGAAAATCGAAAATCCTCAAGAAAGAGCATTTATCCGTGGGGTCGCCTCTAAAATCTAAAATCTAAAATCTAAAATCGATTGACGGTAGCCCCGCAATGTGTATGAGCCCCCTATACCGAATGGTTCGATCGACAAAAGCTCTGCCCCAGCCAATTTCACATCCGATCGCACCCGCAGCAGCCTCTCAGGAGCCAACAACCGCAGGTAATGCAATTGACTCGGCAAAATCAAAAATTGACTGTCAGGGCTGCGGCTGCTCACCGTAGCGCCAAATGCTGCCACTCCCTGACAAAAGTGCGATCGCGCCGCCAAGACATCTCTCTCTCCCCTCTGAGCTAGTACCTAGTAAAATCCTGAAACAGCCTCAGCACCGCAACCCGATTTCTGCCCCGATTATCTGCTTCCGGCGACAGCGGAAAATCCTTTCCCAGCAAAGATGTATCGCTTTCTCGCCTGCAGGTACCAATACCGATCGCGATTTCTCTTCTCGGATTTTGCACGATCGGCTCGCGGTAAGTCAACTGCCAACTACTTCAAATCGATCGACTTTTATCGTACCCGCAATCTTAGCAATTATGCAGGCTGTGTCGGTGGGGGAACAGCAGGCGGCAAAAGCTGTTCGGCTGAAAGCAAGGGCGCTGGCGGCGCGGGTTATGGGAGAGGAGCCGGATTTGGCCGTCGCGGGTTGGGAATCGGAAATTCGTGTCTGTTTTCTCCTCGGTTCGGCAATGGAGGGAGAGTTTCTGGGGCCTCACTTTGGGTCAATTGATCGAACTCCGGGATGCTATTTTCTTGCTCTGTAGTGTCTCTATCTAATTCTGAACCCGAGTATAAATCACGAAGCCGATCGCGATCGTCTGCTGTTTCTTGATCTAGTTTGAATTGAGACGGTAAATGATCATGCAAAATTGGCGCTTGCACCCCTGAGTCGGTAGCAACCATCGACTCGCCAAGACTTAGAGCTGATAGGAGTGCGGGGCAAATAGCTGCAATTGAAAAACCAAGTGCTAATGCCTTGAAAAACTTGATTTTACAAAAGCCTCTAGAAAATTGCACGGGCATGACAGATTAGCCATATTTGATAGTTATTTACACTTACGATCGGGCGCAGCCGACGCAATTGCAAGGAATAAAATTACTCTATCACTTTTTAAACAATTAATTCCTTAACTCAATATAAAGATAGTTGACAGCAACTCTAGTTTGTGTAATTCACAATTACTGAAAAAACTCTAACCGAAAGCATCGAGGATACCCGCCACGTCATTCATCCGTCCAGAAATAAAAAACCTGTATCCGATGAAACTTGCCCCCGAAATTTATCCGTGGGGCCAATGCTTCAATTCTAAAATCTAAAATCTAAAATCTAAAATCTAAAATCTAAAATCTAAAATCTAAAATCTAAAATCTA
>NZ_JAUBOQ010000088.1:0-10937 GCF_036700325.1 Microcoleus sp. Z1_B2 | reverse complement strand
TTATTCATCTTTTTATTCACGATCGAGTATTGCATATAATAGTATCATAGTCTTGATAATCATTTAGGATTGCTATATACCACAACTGTATATAAAGCATTACAACTGTTGAACTAGCTTGCCTTACCCGTACTTACCGACACCACACTGTGTTTGCACGGGAGCCTAGAGGCCGTAAATTCTCGTTACCTGAGACTATGCAGCGATCGCCCCGCCGTCCCAATGAACCCCTATTAACGAAAAAATTGCTGTGGCGCATCCTGATTATTTCCATCTTCAATCTCATTGCTGTACTTGGAATTTTTGAATTGGCTTCGCAAGCCACAGGTAATATCAATTTGGCTCGGACAATGGCAGTCCATACCATCGTTTCCGCAGAAACCTTTTACTTATTGAGTATTAGCCAATGTATTCCATCTCTGTTTGCGTATTTTAAATATCGCACTCCAGAAATTGCCTTGATTCCTGCGATCGGTGTGGCTTGTGTGTTTATATTTCAAGTTTTCTTTAGCCAGTTGACTTTCATAAACCCGCTATTTGCTACCCAACCGCTTAGTTTTATTCAAGCTCTCATTTGTATCGGTGCAGGGATTCCAGTCATTGTGCCTGCTCTGTTTTTAAAGCGGTTTGCTCCTCTTGCGTAATGTGATAGCGATCGTCACTCTAATTGGCGCGGCTGGAATTTATGCGTTTGAGCGCGAACTTCCTAATCGATCGCCCTATGCGGTTATTTGACAGCAACGCTGCCTACATTTTTTGTGAGTCAGGATGCTGAGAGCGATCGATCAGAAATAGCGGCTACACAATCAATTCAAGCAGTGTCAACCGAAATTACTGCACTGCCAAGGTTCAATCCTGCTTGACGAAAAGGTTTAGACTTGTGAATTGCTAACCTTGGATTTGAGCATGAAGTCGATCGCTCTCGATGCGATACTATAGAATCGATGATGTCTGTCCAATTATAGATCACCTTTTACTCTAAACTCTTCCAAGCGATAGATGATTTTTGATTTTGGGAAATTTACTATAACAATACCCTCTACCCACTCACATAAAACTACTTAAAATAAGGGAAAAAACAAGCCGAATAAATTCATGACAGGGAATCCCAAAAAACTTGATTCAGGATAAATCCTATATTGCACTGTTCAATAGTGCGGACTATTTTTCTAGGACCCAATGGCTAATTTTCTATGACTTTGAGCCCCGGTGGATAATTAAATCAATGTCATCTCCACTCCTGACTTGCATTTAATTCGACTTTCTTATGTTCCTTGCCATCTAAAGCTTGTAGTATCATCCCCAAAAAACCAACTGTATTGAATGTTAACCTGATTCTATTTATTACATTGACACGAGAAACTCATGGAAAACACATTGTTCGATCGCACATTCCGCGACAGCGAAGGTCAAATTGTTATAGCTCAGATGCCAAATCTACCACTGAGTGTCGGGATTATAGCTAGTTTATTAACGCTCATTGTTACAACAGGAAAAGTTAATCTAGGGTTGGATATAGTAGCCTTTGGCTCTTTGTTTACTTGGGCTTGGGAAGAATTGTTTCAAGGCGTTAATTACTTTCGTAGAGCATTAGGTCTGATTGTGCTGCTTGGTCTAATTGCGGGGAAACTTCAATAATTAGGTCAGCATAAATCAAATCAAGAAGGTATATAAGCTGTCACGCATTTAAATTGCATATTCTGGGCGGGATATTAGGCCCACCCCACCCCAAGGGGATTGTTTTGTGACATTCAGTTTAAATGCACAACAGCTTAGCACTGGGAGCATCTCAATGAAAGCAGCCCAGCCCAAAATTGGAGTTTTGAGGCAGGAATTTTGAGGCTCTCTTGCTGCGGGGAAAGAGGAAGAAGGAAGGATCCCGAATAAGTGTTTTTACAAATATGAGATGCTCCCGGACGATCGCGGGGGTGGCGATCGGCATCCTGGATATTGATGAAATGCGTGGGGAAAAGACAGAACAACCTTCTGGTTGATGTAGAAGCCAGTTGGCTTAAGGTTTCGGTTAAGATATTTTGTTGTGAATCTCTGGGAGAGCAATTATGAAAGGTTTAAAGGGAAAAAACGCACTAATTACTGGAGCGAGTTCAGGCATTGGGCAGGCGATCGCCATTCGTCTCGCCCAAGAAGGTTGCAACATTGCCGTTAACTATCGCAAAAGCTTAGAAGAGGCAGAAGATACGGAAGAAATAGCTCTGCAAAAAGCCTGTGGACAAGCATCGGAATGCGGGGTTGAAACCCTATTAGTTCAGGGAGATGTCTCCAAAGAAGACGACATCCTTCGTATGGTGAATACTGTCATTGATAAATTTGGTAGTCTCGATATCCTGATTAATAATGCTGGGATTCAAACAGAAAGCGCATCCCATGAAGTGCCAACCGATGAATTCGATCGTGTGATTGCAGTAAATTTGCGAGGTGCATATCTCTGTGCGCGGGAAACCATTAAGCATCTGTTAGAGCAGCAGCGCCCTGGCGTGATTATCAACATTTCGAGTGTGCATGAAATCATTCCCCGCCCGATGTATATTAGCTATTCCATCAGCAAAGGCGGCATGGGAAATCTGACTAAAACCCTAGCGTTGGAATACGCAAACCGAGGCATCCGTGTCAATGCTATTGCGCCCGGTGCGACGATTACACCGATTAATGAAAGCTGGACGGACAATCCAGAACAAAAGGCAGTAGTGGAAAGCCATATCCCAATGGGACGGGCAGGCACATCGGAGGAAATGGCAGCATCTGTTGCGTTTCTCGTATCAGATGAAGCGGCTTACATTACGGGACAAACGCTCTATATTGATGGTGGATTGACCCTCTATGCTGACTTTCGCGAAGCTTGGTCTGCCTAGACTGACAATGAACCACTTGCCCAGTTGCGGAATGACTGTGAACTGCTCAAATTGAAGGAGAGGTTTGATAATAAAAAATTCTTTTGAATAAATTTAGGCTCGCTGCGATCGAGCCTAAATCGGGGTTAAATAACGCCTTGATTATGAACCGCAGAGGGCGCAGAGGACACAGAGAGGGGAGAAGAGGATCGAGGGGATATAAAACCCATATTTGGGATTACTTGTAACTAGATTCTACCAAGATGACAGGAAGAGGACTGGTTTCTAATACGGCTTGAGAAACTGAACCTACTAGCACTTGTTCCCAAGGTTGATGCCCTCGTTTTCCGATCGCAATATATGTCACTTGCCGAGCTTGCGCCACGCGGATAATCTCCTCTGGCACTGTACCAGAAAGACTCAGGAACTCATAGCGAATATCTGATAAGATTCGTTGTGCTTGTTGTTGTAATTGGGCGATCGCCTTTTTATCTCCCAGGTTATCCACATACAAAACAATCACATCCCCGTCACTGCGCCGAGCTAAGTCTGCCGCCTTAGTTAAAACATCTGTTGTTAGGGGAGAATTGTCTACGGCGGCGAGAAAAACTGGACGGCCGGAAATCGCTACTTTGGTCGGGTCAACTTCGCCTTTTTCTAATAGTTTGGGAGCAAAGGTAGGAATTGCCCAAGCACCCAAGGGAGCCGTTACTAAAATTGAGAGGGCTGCGATCGCCAAAATCGTCTCGCCACCAGCAATGCCCTGAGCTAGGGGAATCGCCCCAATCGCCGCCTGTACCGTGGCCTTAGCGGAATTTCCTGCTAGCAAAAACAGCCGTTCTTTCCCAGTCCAATTACTACCCAAGGTGGAAAGATACCAACCGAGCGATCGCCCAATCAGAGTCCCAATCGCCAACACCAACAAACCAACCAGCAAGGTATTGCCTAATACATTAAGTTGAATACTTGCTCCCAGCAGCACAAACAAAATAATTTCCGCGATCGTCCACAAACTATCAAACCCACCCCGTAATCTTCGTGCTAAAGGCGCATCCAACTCAATCAGGAAAAACCCCGCCCCCATGACAGCTAAATAGCCAGAGAAAACCGGAATATGTTCGGCTGATACTACCAGCCCTAGGGCAAAGCCAGCAGCCACTAGGGAGTCCTGAACCGCAGTTTGAGTCCAGTTTTGCTTGACTAATAGTGCCACCAAAATTCGAGCACTCACCCATCCCAACAGCACCCCCAAGGTAATTTGGATGATGATTTGAAATGGCAGTAATTGCAGAGGGCTGAGGGTGATTCCTCCGAGTAAGGTAATGGCTGTAGCTTTCCCTTGGGACAGAAAAGCTAGCAGTAGGCTAAACACCAGCAACAGCAATACATCTGACAAGGCACTTCCCGTCAGAATTGCATCGGGAATTCCTTTTTTTACTCCCCAACCAAGACTTTTTAACCGCAGCATTCCGGGAACAATTACTGCTGGAGATTCTGCGCCAATGATGCAGCCTAGCAGTAGCCCCGTCAAAAAATCAAACTGAAGTAGCCACATCGCAGCGACAGCAATAGAGATAGCCTCGCAAGCAGCAGGCAGAAAGCCTAATCGCAGCGCCACGGTTCCCTGTTGGGATAGCTTTTCGCGATCGAGTCCTAACCCCGCCTTCATCAAAATCACCATCACGGCTATGGTGCGAAGAGAATTCGCTGCGCCCAAAACCTCTGGGCTAATGACATTCCCCAGTTGCGGGCCTAATAAAATGCCCACCAGCACCATACCTACGAGTGCTGGAGCTTTCAGCCGTCGAGCAATCTGCCCGACAAAAAAGCCCATTAATAAAATCCAGATTATACTTTCTAACATCACGCCACCTTAAATTTGAATCGATGAAGGTGACTTGTAGGGGAAAGATCGATCGAGGCATCCGCACCATCCTACCCTTCCGCCACAAGTCGGAACAGTAGGAGCCATCAGCCTTTTAAACGTTATGAAGATTATTAATAACGAAGGGCGGTTTCGGCGAGCTCCATCGCCATCATTACTTTTATACCACTATTGAAGCTGATATTCCATTTCCGTGCCTCCCGGAATGCCTATCCTTGTTCATAAACTTCGACAGTTTGAATCCATCTTTTTGGGATGGAAACTAGCTCAGCTCCTGGAAGGATTGCTATAGCAATCCTTCCAGGAGTCGTACAAAAATTTAGGGGTAATGCCTTTCTTTGCCTACCCGGCATCATGGGGGCAACCACGAGGGGTTTGCCTCTAGGAATGAGAATTAAATAACTTAGAATTTTGATGGTTCTTGTGGGATGGGCGTCCCGCCCGTCCAGAAAGGGCGGGCTATAAGAGCCCAACCCACTTTCAAGAGTGTAAATTATTTAATTCGCGATCCCTACAAGAATTACACAAATGATGCGAGGATTGCTATAGGTAATTGAGAAGGGTGCAATATCTCAGTTATATTGGATTTTTACCCAAATTAAATAACCTTCTTTTTCCTAGCTTTTTATTAATTTATAAGTGCGATAGTTTGTCGAGTTTCGCTCGATCGCCTCGCAGCATCTGCCACCTTCAAAGCGTACAAACTACTGGCATTATTCACGTACAAAGGCGTACCGTTTGACAAATATTCCAACACCATATCGGTGTCTTTGGCAAACAAGCCGCGCCGCGTTCCTACTTTGAGGTTGCGCCGATTTTCTCCCTGAATAAATTGACCGGATTCAGGAGTGAAAACCAGCGTTCCTGCTTCACCGTAGATAGTAAAAATGTTTTCCGACTGCCAAAAAGTCTCTCCTTTTCCATAAACAGCTTCAGCGACAACGCCATTGGCAAAGCGCAACTGTGCGTTGCACAAACAAGCTTTGTAGAAATCCGGCTGACTGTCCCAAAATTGAGCTTGACAGTTAACGCTTGCCACTTCCCCGAACAAATCAGTAAATCGGTGCAGTCGCGAAATTGCACCAACTAACGGAAAGCCAAAGAGGGAATGTTGATAAGTCCACCGCTGCGGCGCTGGATGTTGAGGAGTAATAGTAATGTAGCGGGCGTAAAAAACTTTACCGATTAAGGGCAAAGATTCTTTGATTGAGGAGTGCAAACCGCCTAAGAGTTCGATGTGTTCGATGTGGAGGAGTTTTTGCTTTTGGGCTGCAAGTTCGATCGCCCTTTCTGCTTCAGATACGTCTAAAGATAGAGGATATTCCACCACAACGTGCTTGTTATTTTCTAGGGCTGCCAGGACGATCGCCCCGTGATCCCGGTTCACCGTACAGACAATCACCAAATCTAAATCGTCTCTTTCTACCAGCTTGCGCCAGGAAACCGCAGCTTCTGCCCCGAACCCTTGACAAAATTCTGCGGTTTTCTCCGGGGAGTGGCCCGCAAGCGCTACCAAGTGCGATCGCCCATCAGCTTGAATTGTCTGGGCCCTCAACTTAGCGGCAAAACCAGTACCCACAATCCCCACGCGAATTGGAGAATTAACTGAAAAACCAAAGCGAGTATCAATATTAGTCATGGGATTTGAGATTTAAGATTTTAGATAGTTACAGACTTGCGCTGCAGGGGTTTAGGGGTTCTATGGCCCCGATTTTAACCTGTGGTTGTGGTGCGATTTATGGGATCGAGCCTTCAACACCCAAGTCTTGATGTCGATCTAACTATACATTTCACCGCCGGCAGGGACTTGCCTTGCAGCAAGTCTTGCTGAAACTCGATCGACACAGCGCATACCCACAACCCGGTTTTTGTGCTGTAGGGCTCAAAACAGGATTTTTCCTAGAAACCGGATTAATTCGCGCAAGTCTTGCGGCAACAGTATCACAAGGCTGAACCCAAGATAGGTATAAGTAATCAAGATGAAATTAGAAAAAGTTATAACTAATCCCATTCAAATATTTTGTAAATAAGTGTGTCAACCTCCCTTATATCCCCTAATATCATAGAGGGAACGAACCTAATACCTAACCTCAAAGCTAATAGAGCCTTGAAGGTTGCATTAGGAAAAATTATCAATCTTGTTGAATTTTTGAGAGGATTTAGTGCATGGCAACTTATAAAGTTACCCTCATCAGCGAAGCCGAAGGAATTAACCAGACCATTGACGTTGATGACGATACTTACATTCTTGATGCTGCTGAAGAAGCAGGACTCGACCTCCCCTACTCTTGCCGCGCTGGAGCTTGCTCCACCTGCGCCGGCAAAATTACCAAAGGCGAAGTTGACCAATCCGACCAATCTTTCTTGGACGACGACCAAATCGAAGCTGGATTTGTCCTCACCTGCGTCGCCTATCCCAAGTCTGACTGTACGATCGAAACTCACAAAGAAGAAGAGCTCTACTAAGAAAGGACGCTCTGCGTGATACCCTAAGAAACCCGGTTGCTCGTTTCCAGAATTAAGAAGCTGAAATACGGCAATTATTTTAAGAAACCGGGTTTCGGTGTCTAACACTGCAACAAAGCCGCCAGCAGTCTCTCACTCCCATCTATGAATTCGTAGCTGTTTGAGCAGATAGCTGGCCCAATAATTTTAGATTTTAGATGGCCGATTTTAGATTAACTGTGAAACCAATCTAGAATCCAAAGTCTAAAATCTAAAAGTTTTACGGCTAATATTTAGTCTGGCGTGGCGCGAAATTTATTTGTGTAGTGGCGATTTAACTCGCCGACTCTTAGGCAGACTTCGATCGCCTATTCGCGCCAAAATGTAATGTTATCGCTAAGCGGGACAACTTGGGCGCCGGGAAAATAAAAGCCCAGAATTTGAGATCCATTCCAGCCCAAATTAGCCAAATTGTAAGAACCAGTCTGACTCATTCCCACGCCGTGTCCAAAACCGCCTCCGACAAAAGCATAACCATTGAGAGTTTTGTCTGGATTGTAAATTGGTTCTAGGTAAAAAAGCGTGCTAATCGGCGGGTAAAAAGCATTGCGAATCTCGTCTTTGTCGATATCAATCGGGCCCAAGTCAGTTTGAACCTTCATTTTCAAAACTCGACCTGCGGGCGACCTTTCTACCACTTCCACCTGAGTGACAGTTTTCAAATTAGCCATCGGGTGCTGTTTCTTCTGAAGATACTGTTTGAGAAATCCAGCAATCGCGGTCAAAGAAGCGGGTTCGCGCCACCGAAATGTGTCTTCTTTTTCCTCATTAAACCCTTTTTCCAAACTGATAAAGCGGCGGAAATTGTTTTCGTCAGACAAACTCTGCTTGGACAAATCCCACACCTTATTAGGGGAATCGACGATCGATCGCAAATATGGACGTTCCGCGCCCTGCCACACATCGTTAAAAGAGGCTGTCACGCCGCCGCTAGACGCGGAATAGAGCGCGTCTACTAGCTGATTTTCGTAAGTTAGCACCAAACCGATCGTTTGGGCGATCGCCTTATCACTTTGCGGGTAAACCTCCGTCAAACCCTTATAAACTTGACAGTTAACATCAGCGCACAACTCATAATTATCCACAGCAAACCGGCGCAAATTTCTCAGGGCGTAGGTTCTCGCCAAAATAGTTTGAGCGACAATCGAAGCGTAAGGCGAAAAAGCCCCAATTTCGTGAGGAACAACACCCCGCAAATAAGTTTCCGTCAGCACTTCATTCACCAAAGTATAAGTGCCGTAAGCATTTTTTTGCAGGCGCAAATTCCCACCATAACGGCGAGTTTGTTGAATAGCTTTTTCTGGTTCAATAGCTGTCGCCTCTTGGGTAGTTTGTTCCAATACCTCAATCACATTTTTACCGGCCGTCACATCCAACTCATTGCGGTTGAAACGAAAGCCGTTTAAAACCCAAAAAGCCTGGGGTATTTGCTTCAAAACTTTGGAATCCAAAAAAGCTGTTGTGTTCCCTTGAGCTTGCAAACTTTGCAACAGCCAGCGCCGCACCAAAGGAGAGTTGTAAATATCTCTTTTTGCCCAAACTTGCCAGCGAAAAGGTTGAGCAATTTCTACCTCAATTCCCTGGGCGCGCCACTGATTAGCGCTGTCTTCCGCACTCTCGAAACTGCGGTGAGAACTTAGTACCACTCGTTCTTCTACTAAGGGCGTTTCCAGCGGTTTCGGGGCTATTTCTAACTTGACGCTAGCAGCAGTTTTGGTTTCTATGCCTTGAGGAGTTTTGTAACGCAAAGTTAAGCTGTCGCCCGGTAATGCTTTCAGCGTCAGTTTGTCGGTTGCTTTCGTGCCAAACCGCTGCACCACGCCGATTTTGATGGGTCTATTTTGGGGACTTTGGGCGTATCCCGCAGCGCTGAAAAGAGGTAACAGGCACAATGCGGTGAAAACAGTCCTAGAAATGCAGCTAAACCATTTGTAATTGGGAGTTGGAGGTGCTTGAGCGAACACGGTTATCTGTCTCGCGATAGTTGAAATTGGGGGATTTTTGATTGTAGGTTAGCACATTTAGCGACTGCTATAGGGGAATTGCGGAAGATAAGGTGGTTTGGTTGCCAGAATTCTGTTAAGCAGCTAGGCGCAAATAAACTTTACATCAAGCAATTTTGAGCTATTACCCACCCCACAATCTTATTACGGGTAATTCAATGAAAGCGAGTTTACCTACTTACTTGCTGTTTCCAATATTGGTAGGCGGCATAGGCCAAGGTGACAGCGCCGGTGACAATAGCCGCTTCATCAACCTCAAATTGCGGGTGATGGAGGGGATAGTTCGGTTTGTCAGTCAGTCCCACTCCTAAGCGAAACATGGTTCCCGGTGCGTGTTCTAAGTACATCGAAAAATCTTCCGCGCCGAGGGATGGTTCTGGTAAAATCTGGACGCGCGATCGACCTAAAGCTTCTAAAGCCGCAGTTTCGACTAATTGCGTGAGTTTGGGGTCGTTTTGGACTCCGGGCACGCCGCGCTTGTAGGTGAGTTCGTACTTAGCGCCGTAAGTCGCGCAAACGCTGGAAACAATTTGTTCGATCCAAGCCGGCAGTTTTTCGTGGGTTTCTGGATGCAGCGATCGCACGGTTCCCAGCAATTTTACTCGATCGGCAATCACGTTCGGCGCTCGTCCGCCGTTAATTTGCCCGATCGTCAAAACCAGTGGCCTCAAAGGATTTTGCGTGCGGCTAATTGCCTGCTGCAAAGTGGTAATTATCTGAGAAGCAATCCAAATTGCGTCGATCGCCTCGTGGGGACGCGCACCGTGGCCGGATTCGCCCATCACAATCAATTCTAGGTCATCTGCCGCCGCCGTCAGGGCCCCGTGGCGGATACCGACGCAACCGCCGGGAATCGTCGGAAAAACGTGCACTCCGAGGATGCCGTCAACATCTTGCATCGCCCCGTCTTTAATCATCCATTGAGCACCTTGGGCAATCTCTTCCGCCGGCTGAAACAAGAAGCGGACGTTACCGGGCAATTTTTCCTCTAGCTGAGACAATATCATTGCTGCGCCCAAACCGACGGTGGTGTGGATGTCGTGGCCGCAGGCGTGCATGACTCCCTCGTTGCGGGAGGCAAATTCTAAGTTAGTGCGTTCTTGAATCGGCAAAGCGTCCATATCGGTGCGAATTGCCAGCCACCGGGACTCGCTGCTGTTGCCTTTGAGTTCGCCGAGCACTCCTGTTTTGCCGATTCCTTCGATGGCGCGGACTCCGCTGGATGCGAGAACTCCGGCTACGTAGGCGGCGGTTTGATATTCTTGGCCGCTGAGTTCGGGGTGGGAGTGGATGTGGCGGCGTATTTCGATTAAGCGGGGTGCTAGGGTGGCGGCTAATTCTTGGATGCGGGGAAGCATGAATTTTGTTGGGGAGTGCGGTACAAGTTGTAGTCAACTAGGTTAACGCATATGTTTGGGGGTGAACAGGGTTATAAGGGGCTAAAGTGCGATCGGGCTTTTGGATGGCAATGCTATTTCGTTTGTGAATAGGATTTTTTTTTTAACCGCAGAGGGCGCAGAGGACGCAGAGAATAGAGAGGAAAGAGAGTTAGGTTGAAACCAGGAATAAACGTCTATATTCTAGGTTCAAAGGCTGATTTTTAGTTAATAATATGATGTCCGGTGTGCGATTCGTTTAGCCTAAATGGATAGGTTCTCCTATCCAGGGACGGTTAGCCTGACTCCGCTGCGAGTT
>NZ_JAUBOQ010000087.1:0-11546 GCF_036700325.1 Microcoleus sp. Z1_B2 | reverse complement strand
GGAGCGGAATGAAGCGAAAGTTTCACGTTCCGTTCTGAAGGAGAGGTAGGGGTAGAAATGCCCCTATCGACTCTAACCACTTTTGCAGAGAAAATATGCTGGGACGCAAATAAATGATTGAAGTTGCCTTGCAATACCCGATGTTTGGCCCGGAAATTCAGTGTCCCCACTGTCGCCAAACAATTCCGGCTCTAACGCTAACGGATACCTATTTGTGTCCGCGTCACGGGGCATTTGAGGCAGATCCAAAAACGGGGGAACTGGTTCACCTTCAGTCTGGGCGGCACTGGCGCCGCTGGGAGAATGAATGGTATCGCCAGCACACGCACCCGGACGGGATTCGGTTTGAAATTCACGAAGCGCTCGATCGACTGTATACTCAAGGCTACCGAGCAACTCGCGTGATCGTTGCCCAACGCTATCGGGACTTAATCAGCGCTTATTTGGAACGCAGCACGCCTTGGCGGGGTCAGGCGGAATCGCCGCGGCCGAGGCTGTACGGTTTGCCTGTGGATTTTAGCCCCGATCCCCAAGAGGACCCTTGCTGGGAAGTGATTAATTTTGATTTGGAAAAAGAGCCGGGAGTTCCGATTAGATATCCCTATTTTCGGTTGTTTGAATAGTCAGTAGTCAGTAGTCAGCAGTCAGTAGTCAGTAGTCAGTAGTCATTAGTCAGTAGTCATTAGTCATTAGTTAGTTCCTATTCCTAATGCCCAATGCCCAAGGCCCAATGCCCAATGCCCAATGCCCAATGCCCAATGCCCAATTACCCAATCTAAAATCTAAAATCTAAAATCTAAAATCTAAAATCGAATGCACCACGCCTCCATTCGCACTGCTAACATTCACCGGGCGATCGCCTTTTACGAACAGTTGGGATTTACTGTGAGCGATCGCTTTACCACTGGTTACACTCTAGCCTGTTGGATGGAAGGTCTCAACGGACGCATCGAACTAATTCAAATCCCGGAACCAAAACCCGCACCTGATGCTTTCGGAGACGAGCATTATGTTGGATATTATCATTTATCTTTTGATTTAACTGAGGCGACAACTGACTTGCCTAGCTGGTTGCAGTCTCTGAAAGAACGGTTTGAGGAAGCTGCTAAAGACCAACCAAACCAGTTTCAAGCTTTGAAAGTTTTATTAGAACCGACTCAACAGGCGATCGGGCAAAATGTTTACGAAGTAGCTTTTATTGCCGATACTGATGGTTTGCCTTTAGAATTTATCCGGCGGCTTAATTAGTCGATCGCTAATGACTATGGATAATCATTCTCTCTCTCAATCGGAAACTGAGAATAGTTATTACTCTTAATCCCTGGTAACGTTCCCGACCAACTTAACAATATTTTTATAAAATACAGTAGATTTTTAACTCACAATCTACTATATTTTATTTTTGACTATACAATATGAATATCTATTCATACTATCAGGTGTTAAAATAAACCCAGGAAAAACCATGCAAAAAGCCAAATTGAGCGATTCCGGCTGCTGTAGTCACGACGACGACCACGATCGCAGCCATGAGAATCATAACCATGACCACGACCACGGGAACGGAGATTTTAACCTGAATCAAGAATTGATTCCTGTGATATTGGTTGTTGTACTATTTGTCGGCGGTTTAATTTTTGAAGAAAAACTGCACAACACGCCCTATTCTATAGGTGAATATCTGGTTTTCATCCCAGCCTATCTTTTAAGCGGATGGAATGTTTTAACTATTGCCGGCCGCAACATTCTGCGAGGTCGATTTTTTGATGAAAATTTCTTAATGACTGTAGCAACACTCGGCGCTGTCGCTATTCACAAACTCCCTGAAGCAGTCGGGGTGATGTTGTTTTTCAAAATCGGAGAACTTTTTCAAGAATTTGCCGTAGGGCGATCGCGTCAATCGATCCGATCGCTTTTAGAAATTCGCCCAGACAGCGCCAACCTCAAAGCAAAGGGTGAAATCAAAAAAGTTGCACCAGAAACAGTAGCTGTCGGCGATATCATCCTTGTCAAACCGGGAGAAAAGATTCCCTTAGACGGTGAAATTATAGACGGCAATTCTCAGATTGACACATCTGCACTAACTGGAGAATCAGTACCTCGAACCGTGAAAGTTGGAGAAACAGTTTTAGCAGGAACAATTAACCAGACAGGAGTTCTCACCGTCAAAGTTACCAAACTATTCGGTGAATCTTCAATCTCCAGAATTCTGGAATTAGTAGAAAATGCCAGAAGCAAAAAAGCTGAAACTGAAAAATTTATCACCAAATTTGCCAGTTACTACACGCCTTTTGTAGTATTTGCATCGCTAGCAGTGGCTTTAATTCCGCCTTTGTTCATTTCAGGAGCAACTAATGCAGACAGATTTTTATGGGTTTACCGCGCCCTAGTCTTGTTAGTTATTTCCTGCCCTTGCGGATTGGTTATTAGCATTCCTTTGGGATACTTTGGGGGAATTGGTGGTGCAGCCAAACGCGGTATTTTGGTTAAAGGCTCGACTTTTTTAGATACCCTGACAGCAGTCAAGACAGTTGTTTTGGACAAAACAGGAACTTTGACAAAAGGAGTTTTTAAAGTAGCACAAATTGTGCCTACAAATGGTTTTTCCCAAACAGAGTTGATGGCAATAGCTGCTAAAGTAGAATCTCAATCAAATCACCCAGTCGCGAAATCTATTCTGGAAGCTTACGGCGGAAAGATAGATTCATTGGATGTGAAAGATTACGAAGAAATCGCGGGACACGGCATCCGAGCAAAAGTAAATAATCAAATTGTGCTGGCGGGAAATGACCGTTTGCTGCACCGAGAAAATATTGCTCACGATCTCTGCAATGCTGAAGGTACAGTAGTACATTTAGCGGTAGACAACCGCTACGCTGGGTATATTTTGATTGCTGACGAGCTTAAGGAAGACGCTGTACAGGCTATTCGCGACCTCAAGAAACTGGGTGTTGAGCGAATCGTGATGCTCACAGGAGATAATCAAGCTGTAGCCGATAGTGTTGCGAGAAAGCTCGGTTTAGATTCCTACTTAGCCGAGTTATTACCCGAAGGAAAAGTAGAGGCGATCGAAAAACTGATCGGTCAATCTAAAAAAGGCGAGAAAATTGTCTTTGTTGGAGACGGAATTAATGATGCACCAGTGCTTGCTAGGGCTGATGTGGGCATAGCGATGGGGGGTTTGGGCTCCGATGCGGCGATCGAAACTGCCGATGTTGTAATTATGGCAGATGCACCGTCAAAGGTGGCTGAAGCCATCCAAATTGCCCGAAAAACTCACAATATTGTCTGGCAAAATATCATTTTTGCCATGTCAGTCAAAGGCATATTTATTGCTTTGGGTGCTTTTGGGTTAGCTACAATGTGGGAGGCAGTTTTTGCTGATGTTGGGGTGGCTTTAGCAGCTATTTTTAATGCGACTAGAGTTTTGAAATAGAGTTTTCGCAGGGCGGGCATTGCCCACCTTACGCCACAATTGAAACATACATTTTGAGGTCAAAAATACTATGCGTCGTCAAAGTTCTCAGCCCTGGATTCACCGCTATTCTCGTCCCATCACGGCAGGAATTGCCTCGATAGGGGCTGCGATCACTGCTTATCTAACAGTGGTCAAGTTATCCAACGGAACGGCGGTAGCTTGGTTAGTGGCTAGTATTATAGTAGGATTAAATAGTTGGCTGTTATTACAAACCATTTTCTAGCAATCTGAAGCTAAATAAAACTACAAAAATAAAACCCGCCGGCGCGGGTTTCATCTTAAAGCTAATTGTTAATAAGTGCTAATTTCAACTACTTACTTTTTAGGAACAAGAACCTCATTAGCGGCCACGGGACGCGCCGAGGAAGCAGTAGTTTTCAAAAGTGCGATCGCCTGCGCGTAGCAAGGATCGTCCTTAGTCGCAACCAACATCGGTTTGTTAGCTAATTTCAGCTTTTGTTCGTCGGTGACTTCGACTTTAACATCGGGAGTAACCCCCTTCTGGCTGATATCCGTACCGTTGGGAGTATAGTAGTGAGCGATCGTCACCGCCAATCCCGAACCATCAGCCAAAGAATGCACCGACTGCACCAAAGCTTTGCCAAAAGTTTGGCCGCCGATCACAGTTGCGCGCTTATTATCCTTCAGAGCACCAGCCAAAATCTCGCTGGCGCTCGCCGAGTTGTCGTCCACGAGCACCACCAAAGGCTTGTCAGTGAGCGCAGTGCGATTTGCCTTCATTTCCTGAGAATCGCCCGTGCGATCGACTGTGCGGACGATCGCCCCTGTATCCATCCACATCCGAGCGATATCAATACTCACTCGCAGCAACCCGCCGGGATTCCCCCGCAAATCCAACACAAAAGCGTCAGCTTTCTGAGCCGTGAGCTTTTTAATCGCCGCCTGCATTTGTTCGCCCGCGTGGGAGCTAAACTCTTGTAAACGGATGTAACCGACATTCTGACCGCCTTCATTCTTGAGGCTGTAGCGAACCGCTGCTACCTCAATTCTCGCCCTAGTCAGAGTGATGTCAAATTCACTTTTGCCCTCACGAGCAATCCGCAGCGTGACTTTCGTGCCTTCATCGCCCCGAATTATCTGAGCCGCATCCGAGACAGTCATGCCTTTGGTAGTTTTGCCGTCAATCACCAAAATCGTATCGCCCGCTAGAATCCCTGCCTTCAGGGCCGGGGAATTTTCCATCGGCTCGACTACCCTAATCGCTTTCGTTTTCTCGTCTTCTTCCAGCCTCATCCCCACCCCTGTCAGTTCCCCAGAGGTTTGATTCGTCAGCGCTTCGTACTGCTTCGGGTCCATGAAGCGGGTGTAGGGGTCGTTTAATTTCTCTAGGGCTTTGCGGAGGGCCGTGTAGGCAGCTTCGCGAGAGGTATAATTTTTGCTCAGCAGTTCTTGGCGGGTTACTTGCCAGTCAATCTTGTTAAAGCTGCCATCAACATAGTCTCGGTTCACAATTTGCCAAGCTTCATCTAAGACAGCTTTGGGGCTATCTTGAAGTTCGGCGCGGACTGATTGGCTCAGGCCGGGAACGAGTAAAGATATCGAAGCGGTTGTTGCCATCGCCCCACTGAACAGGGCTGCCTGTAACTTAGAAAAGCGTTTGCGGGCTTGATTCATTGAATTTGGCTCAATTCGATTTTAGATTTTTGATTTGAGATTTTATATTGCTAAAAAATCTCACACTACTACTTAAACTATTGTGTGGAGGCTCCACCATCCCTTTGGACAGTCTAACGAGATTCATAGTCGATCGCCAACCAATTATTACTCTCTTTCAATAAACTTAATTTAAAACTTGGATTTATAAAGTGCCGTGGAAGCTAAAATCGAACAATTTTCGCGTAAGTGGTTGAGCCTGCTCCTTAATGGAGTTATTGGTCTAGCAGCGCTGGCGGGGGTCGTCGCCATGCAGTCTAGCGGGCAGTTAGGCGGAATGTCCCCAGTTGGCGTTCAGGGGCAAAACCCGCCCTCTGGAATATCCGCTGCCAGTTTCAAGCGAGCCGCACAGCAAGAAGCGCAGCAAGAAGCCCTGCGGCTGAGAATGCTCAAAACTATCCCTAGTTTTGGATTTGATAATTTAATTGCAGATTGGACATTTCTCAAATTTTTGCAGTATTTTGGCGACGACGAAGCGCGAGATGTGACGGGCTACAATCTGAGCCAAGATTATTTTGACATAGTTACGCAGCGCGACCCGCGGTGGGCTGACATCTACCTGTTTCTCTCCACAGCTATTTCTTTTTATCAAGGAAACCCTGAAACTGCTGTTAACTTTATAGAGCGTGGTACTAGGGCCCTTGCCCTTTCGCCCCAACTTCATTCCCAATCGTGGATAGTGTGGCGAACGAAAGGTATTGATGAGTTGCTGCTGTTGGGGGATATTCCCGAGTCAATTCGCTCCCACGAAATGGCCGCTGATTGGGTGGAAGGAACCCCAGAAGGAGCTTCATTGGCGCCGAGGTTTCGAGCAACTGCTGAGTTTTTGCGCCGAGATCCCGATAGCGTGCCGGTGCGGTTTACTGCTTGGAGCACGGTTTATGCTCAAACAACTGATAAGTTGGTGCGTCAAAGGGCGAGACAAGCTCTTGTCAAGTTGGGAGCTCAGGTGCAAAAAGATCAGGATGGAAACGAGAGTTTTATTTTGCCCCCTCGAAAGTAAGCAGAAGGAAGAAGGAAGTTCGGCAACGGATTGTGTAACGGATGTAACGGATGTAACGGATATCAGGAAGAAGGAAGAAGGGAAATGCAGCCGCAGTAATAGTTTCAGCTATCAAGAATGTCCTAAATGTCAAGACGGTTGACTGTAATTCTCCAATCCAAAATCCAAAATCTAAAATCTAAAATCGGCTTGAGTTAGTTCGCGCCATTCACCGGGTTTGAGGCCTTCGAGACGCAAATGCCCGATCGCACATCTGACCAGCCGCAGCGTCGGAAACCCTACTGCTGCGGTCATCCGGCGCACTTGACGGTTGCGGCCTTCTGTCAGAGTCATTTCCAGCCAAGCTGTCGGCACGTTTTTGCGAAATCGAATCGGCGGTTCGCGGGGCGGCAAAGCGGGTTCTTCTAACAATAATTGCACTTTTGCCGATCGAGTCCGATAATCTTGAATTGTGACACCTGTCTGCAAAGCAGCGATCGCACTTGCATCAGGAATTCGTTCCACCTGCACCCAGTAAGTGCGGGGGTGAGCGAATTTCGGGTCACTGAGGCGGTGCTGCATTTGTCCATCATCGGTTAGCAGCAACAAACCTTCACTATCGCGATCGAGCCTTCCCACTGCATAAATGTTAGGAATAGGAATATAGTCTTTGAGAGTGCTGCGTTTAGTTTCGCTGGAGTTGTCAGTGAATTGAGTTAAAACATCATAAGGTTTGTAAAATAGAATGTAACGATAGGGCATAAGCAATTAACAAAAATGTACTAATATCAATAATCCTGTAGGGGCGGGTTTCACCGACAATAATTGGCTAAAACTCACAATCTCAAAAACCCGCCCCCACCCAACGTCAAACCACTTTCTATCTCTCTTCTCTCCCTCCTCTGCGCCCTCTGCGCCCTCTGCGGTTCATAAAAAAATAAATCTTGTTAACCAAAGATTCAAACCAGCTCTAAAATCTTCAGCCTTTAAGAGCCTCGCAAATCTCAACTACCCAATTTTACCATGCCCGAAGCCACACACCGCGTTTGCATCGTCTTAGGAACTCGCCCGGAAGCGATTAAACTAGCCCCAGTAATTCAACTGTTCAAAAATTCGCCAACCTTTGACACCCAAGTAATTTTAACCGGTCAGCACCGAGAAATGGTCGAGCAAGTAATGCGAATGTTCGATCTAAAAGCCGATCGGGATTTAGCAATTATGCAGCACCAGCAAACCTTGACGGATATTACATCCCGGAGTTTGCAGGGTTTGGAAGCCTTGTTTAAAGAATTGCAGCCCCAAATCGTGTTAGTACAGGGCGATACAACCACAGCGTTTGCCGCTGCTTTAGCTGCATTTTACCAGAAAATACCCGTAGGTCACGTAGAAGCGGGATTGCGGACAGACGACGTGTTCAATCCTTACCCCGAAGAGGCTAACCGACGGTTGATATCTCAGCTCACACGGCTGCATTTTGCCCCGACAGAGCTGGCTCAAGAGAATTTAGGGCGATCGGGCGTTTTGGGAGAAATTCACCGTACAGGCAACACAGTAATCGATGCCTTGCTTTCTGTCGCCAAACGCCAACCAGAATGCAACATTCCCAATTTAGATTGGAGCAAATATCGCACTATCTTAGCAACAGTTCACCGCCGCGAAAATTGGGGAGAACCATTAGCAGGAATTGCGCGGGCATTTCTCCAAATTTTAGATAAGTTTCCCGATACAGCCTTGCTCTTACCTCTACACCGAAATCCCACAGTCAGAGAACCTTTAAAAGCTCTTTTGGGCGACCATCCGAGAGTCTTTTTAACTGAACCTTTAGATTACGCAGAATTAGTAGGAGCAATTCAGAGATGTCATTTAATTTTAACTGATTCCGGCGGCTTGCAAGAAGAAGCACCTAGTTTGGGCAAGCCAGTTTTAGTATTACGAGAAACCACAGAAAGACCAGAGGCAATTTCTGCGGGTACTGCTAAACTGGTTGGTACTAATTCTGATATAATTACAGCAGCAGCGGCAGAATTGCTGAGCAATGCGGAAGCATACAACGCAATGGCAATGGCAATTAATCCCTTTGGGGACGGTTTGGCCGCCTCGCGGATTTTGAAAATTGTTGAAGAGTATTTTAGTTAACTACTCCTCGATTATTCGGCGGTTGAAAGCGCAACTATACAAACTTTCTTACCCGCAGAGGGGGACTAATTCCTGCTAAAAAAACTCGGTTTCTACCTCGCTTCCCGAATTACCAATCCCCACCGCCACCCCCACCACTAGACTCGCCCCCGCCAAAGCTACCCCCGGAGTCGCTACTGCTATAGTCACTGCGGTTATTGCCCTGATAACGGCTGCGGGAGGGGAAAGGAGATTTCCCAGAAAATAAGCTGCCAAATATCCTGAAGATAATGAAGCAAGGTATAAATGCTATGAATAAGAACCCAAGTAAGTCATAGATTGGATTCGATGAATCTTCACCTGTGGAGGTACTATTGCTAATAACTGGCGATTGACTAGGTGTTGGTGACGGTTTCACCCCTTGAGATGGTACGATTGGAGCCAAAGGTAGCGTGGTTTGAGATTGAGCATTTACCGTCGGAGTTTGTAAAACATTTACTAACGCCTTTGTCCCGGCTAATGTACCCCCGTCAAAGTCCTGCTGTTTAAATCGGGGCGTAATTTCGGCTTGAATAATGCCCACTGCTTTAGCATCCGGCAAAATGCTTTGAATGCCAGAACCTGTTTCAATTTGAACGCGGCGTTCCCCCGAAGAAATCAACAATAAAACTCCGTTATTTTTACCTTTCTTGCCAATACCCCAAAAGTTAAATAGTTCTGTAGCAAATGCTTTTGGTGTCGCCGATGGTTTAGTACCAGTCACTGTCACAACAGCGATTTCTGAGCCATTTTTCGCCTCTAAATCCGAAATCATTTGATTTAGCTGAGTTTCGGTGCTGTTGCTGAGAATGTTTGCCTTGTCCGTTACCCAAGTGTTATTTACTTGACGGGGATTCGGTACTTCTTGTACTGTTATAGCTTGGCTTGTTAGGGGAAATGCAATTGCCGAAAAGCACAGCAAACTGCTCCAGATTATTTGTTTATTGCTAAATTGTAACTGCATCGCTTCAGTCTCCTGAATAACTGCTAGTCTGAAATTGACATATATCTGTCCGCCTAATTACCATTAAATAACCAGCTCGCTGTGATGTCAATTCAGATTATTCAGAAGTTGGATTCATAAAAATCATAATTTTAGGTGCGCCGTGGGTACCCTACATTTATACTCTTGCACGCACGGGTGGCGAGAAACCGGGTTTTTTACCAAAATAATTGCTGAAAACAGTCAATCTCGGTTCAAAAACCCGGTTTCTTAGTGGGCGAGTGCAAGTGTGAACTAATTTAGATATTTTTAAGGAGAGGGAACCGGTGGCAGAAAATTGCTGCTGCCTTTATAACCGGATAAAATAGCCAGTTTTTCCAAAGATTGCCGCCCCGTGTAATATTTCCCCCGAATTTCCCAAGTGGGATAAGCTTTAATATTGGCAGCTTTGCACAAATCCGGTTGAGCATCTTTGCCTCTGGGATCGCACTCAATGTAAGTAATTGCGGTAAATGCTTCTTTGCCGAAAAGTTCTTGTTGCGTGTGACAGTGAGGACACCAGTAAGCACCGTACATTCTAGCTTTGATGGTCTGCAAATGGGTTGCTAAAGCTATTTGATCCGGCACGGATTCGCTGCGAATAGGTGGCGCTTCTTGTTCGGTAACAGGCTGTGCGAAAGGGGGAGGAGGAGGGAGGGTTTGTGCTAATTTTTGAGTGGATTTGTTGTTGAAACTGAACTGTGCAATTCTTCCGTCTGCTTTGGTACTGACGAAAATCCCCAAAGTCAGGAAAATGCCGATCGCACAAAAGTTGAATTTGCTTACTCTCATCTTGGATTTCATCTTGAATTTGCTAGGATTTCGCGAGCTTGATTCATAGCCTCTACAGCATTGTTTACCACAAAGATGTTAAATTGTGCTAAACATTTAAAAAAAACTTGACTTTCGGCGCTGTGATTTAACAATATAACTTGTTTGTTAGCTTTGAGGGCGAGGGCGATTTCCGAAGCAGTGCCCGTGCCCGTACCGCAGGCAATTATTACATCTGAAGAAAGAACGTTAATGTTATTTCTGGCGTTTCCCATATCGGTGACGATCGCAATATCTACAGATTCAGAAATGCCGCGAGTGTCATTCCCCGGAAGGATGCCGACTGTTAAACCGTTAGCTGATTTTGCTCCTTTGTTGGCGGCATCCATGACGCCGACATTTCTGCCGCCAGTTAGCAATATCCACCCTGCTTCGGCGATGAGTTGCCCGAGTTGATAGGCGTTTTCTAAGTCAGTTGATGCGGCACTTTCGCCGGGGCCCATGATGCCAATGATGATTTTTTTCATAGTTTATCGGTGAATATGGCGTTATTAATACTTGCTAGTTTTTTTGCACTATCTACGAATGTATGTTATCATAAAAATAGTGGTAACTCTAAACAGTTTGTGAGCCAAATAACTTCAGGGAGTTTTCTAGTATTTTTACAATATATGCTGATTTAACATTAAGAAGTGAGAGATAACATGAGTGTCGCCCCAAACCAGGAAACAAAGCTGATGGAAAAAATCCGTAGTTTACCGCCCGATAAAATTACGGTATTAGAAGATTTTATCGATTTCCTTTTAACGCGAAGTGAAGATCGTCTTCTCGTTTATACTGCAACTAAACTCTCAGAAGCAGCTTTTGCTAAAATTTGGGATAACCCAGAGGACGCGGAGTATGACGAGTTATAATTTTGGTGACGTGGTTTTAGTTCCGTTTCCTTTTACAGATCAAACTACCACTAAAAAACGTCCAGCAGTTGTTATTAGTTCTGACGTTTATAATGCAGAATATCCCGATCGCATTCTTATGGGTATAACTAGCCAAGTTAGCATTAGCCCAAAAGTCTGTGATATTATCATCACAGATTGGCGATCGGCTGGGCTTTTAAAAGCTTTTATGATTAAGCCAGTTATTACGACAATTGAGATGCAACTGATTCTCAAAAAATTGGGAAGGCTTCAAGATGTAGATATCCAGTCTTTGAAAGAGGGATTGATTGGAATTATAGGGGAGAAGTGAGCGAGATCCTTTCTGAATTGTCCTTAGAAAGGGCGATCGATCGGGAGCATCTCATATTGGTAAAAACACTTCTTCTGGCTCCTTCCTTCTTCCTCTTTCCTTCTGCCTACTCCCTCAAAACTTAGATTTCTACTTTGGCTGCAAAAGTGAGATGCTCCCGATCGCTCTTCCGCATTTTCCGAAAAATAGCAGGGTGGATTAATTGTCCCCAAGTAAATTATAATAGTCGAGCGCGATCGGACGATCGTCCGATCGCGCTC